>JAOZOW010000005.1:47812-58282 GCA_029933075.1 Deltaproteobacteria bacterium
TTTTTATTCCATCCTCCCTGGCAAGAAGCTTATTCCGGTACCATTCCAATTCCCCAATGGATAAGAGCTTCTTCATGCCTTGCACCCTTCCTCCCTTTCCTTTCTGTATTGGCCCAGTATGGTGGCTACCTTTGGCGGTGAAAGTCTGCCGAAATAGGTCTTATTCACCATCATGGCAGGGGCAAGGAAGCAAGTCCCAAGACAAGCCACGGTCTCAAAGCTGAATCGATAATCAGGACTGGTCTCCCCTTCATTTAGCCCTAACTCCCTTTTCATTAACCTGAGGATACTTCTGCCCCCTTTAACATGGCAGGCTGTACCGCGACAGACTCTGACAACATATTTACCCTTGGGCTCGAGGGAGAATCCGGCGTAGAAGGTAATCACCCCCTGGACCTGACTGGGAAAAAGATTCATGGCTTCGGCAATGGATTCAATGGATTCCGGAGGCACATAGCCAAACGCCTCCTGCACCTCCTGAAGCAGGGGGATCAAGGCCCCGGACTTGTCTTTGTATTTACCAATAATGGCTTCCAGGCGACCCCGATCCATTTCTTTTGATTTCATCATTCAGGCGTCCTCTATTTTTTCAAGCCGCACATCACATCCCTTCCAGCCGGATGAATCCGATTCACCTAACTGCGTCAATCCAACCAATTGTCTGGCATCATTATTATTAATACCTGTGGGAATAAAAATGAGACCAGGGATCAAATCTTTTTTCAGCGTTACCTCTCTGGAAATGGACCCGTACGGAGAAGATATCCTGACCTTATCTCTCTCTTTCAGATCGAGGAAATCAGCATCTTGGAGAGAGATCTCCACTTCTCCCTTCAAAGCGAAATCCTTAATTCGATCAGAATGCCCTGTCCTTGTCCCGCTTCCAAGATGATATCTCACGGAAACCAAAATGGCTTTTAAAGGATAAGTATTATCGAATTCTTGGTCCTCCAATGAGATCAGGGGAGAAAAAAGGATCCGTTCTTCTTTTCCATTGGGATTAAAGAGTCTCAACTCGCTTGTCTCTTTGATCCAGGATTCTCCATCACTCTTCTCCAATTCCGAATACAGGGGAGCTACCCGGACGATTTCCGCCCGTATGTCCTGATGGGACAGATACCGCTCCCGATGCCCCATTCTCTGGTATAACAGGGCCAGTATCTCCCAGTCAGGTTTAGCGTCACCCGGGGGCGAGACCACCGGCTCGAAGGGCTGGATCCTACCCTCCAGGTTGGTGAAGGAGCCGCCCTTCTCGCTGAAAGGCGCTCCAGGCAACACCACATCGGCAAGATCGGTGGTTTCATTGCTCAGTATATCCTGCACCAAAAGGAATTCCAGTTTCTCCAGTGCCTTTCGGAGACGTTCCGGCTGCGGGAGACTGCGAAGCGGGTTTTCGCCCATGATATAGAGGGCCTTCAGGTTTCCTTTTTCTGCCTCCTCAATCATACGAATCATGTTGAGTCCTGGATCAGGAGACAGCTTGACCTGCCATGCCCTCTCCAGCTCCTTCCGACTCCGATCATCGCCAAGGGGCAAGCGGCCGGGGAGGAAGTCAGGAGCCGCTCCCATATCCCAGGCGCCTATAGCGTTATTTTCCGCAGCAAGGAAGTACAGGCATCTTTCGGGAACAGCCAGGCTTCCTGTCAACAGGCAGAGATTGAGCAGGGCATCCAGGGCTTGGGCCCCGAACCGCTGTTGCAAAATACCGTGTCCGATCACAAAGGAGATTCTTTTTCCCTCAACCAGCTCTGCCGCCTTCTCCATCTTTTCAATCCCTAGCCCGGTAATGCGGGAGACCCTGTCCAGATCCAAAGCCGCGAGCCCTTTGCAATACTGATCGAAATCCTCGGTGAATCGGTCGATGAATTCCGCATCATACGCCTCTTTTCTGAGAAGCATAGCTGCCAGACCGTTTAGGAATTCAAGGTCGCTATTGGGTGCGAGGGGCAGCCATAGGGCCGAGAAGGGCACCAGTTCAGTCCTTCGGGGATCCGCCACGATCATGGGGATTCCTTTTATCCTGGAGGCGCGCTTGAGATAGTACCCCGCCACGGGGACCGATTCAGGCGGGTTGGCGCCCATCACCAGGATGACTTCTGCCTCCTCCAGCCCTGAAAGGGGCGTGGGGGGGGCGCATCCACCCAGGCGCTCGTGCACGCGACTCAAGGCAGGTCGTCCCAGCAGGTATCCCCCGTTGTCTATGTTATTGGTCCGAATCATCACCCTGGCAATTTTTTGAAAGAGATAGTTCTCCTCAACACTGCATTTGGACGAACCGAGGAAGGCCAGGCTCTGGGGACCGTATCGATCTTTAATGGCAAGGAGTCTCTCGGCCACGAATTCAAGGGCCTCCCCCCACCGGACGGGTGTCAGCTCCCCGTCTCTACGAATCATCGGGGTCGTTAACCTGGCGGACGTGTTCAAGAAGTCATGCGCAAAATGTCCGCGCACGCACAGGGTGGACCTGTTAACCGTGTGCCCCTCGTGCGATGGATTGACATCCACAATCCGCTCGTCGACCGACCCCATCACCAGGGAGCACCCACCCCCGCAGAAACCGCAGATGGTGGTTGTCTCTCTCTGGGGCGATCCAACATAGGAAGGATTCTTGGCAGTGAGAGCGCCCGTGGGACACATGGATACGCAGGTCCCGCAAAAGGTACAACTCGATTTTTCCAGTGGCGCCTGGTGGGCCGTTGCTGGCCTGGACCTAAATCCTCTCAGGTTGTAGTCAATAGCCCCCACCACCACCAGTTCATGGTCGGCCCGGATGCATTTTCCGCAAAGGATACACTTGCTGAGATCCCTGATAATAAAGGGATTCGCCTCCTCAAACCCGCAGTAATGGGGCATCGGATAGAGCCCTGTCTCCCCTACCCCCAGTTCCGCGGCAATCTTCCTCAGCTCACACCTGTTGCCCTGGTTGCACAGGATGCAGGACTCCGGGTGATTGGCCATCATCAGGCGAATAATATTTTTTCGGTACTTTGTAATTGAGGGGGAGTCGGTGCGGATGGCCATGCCCTGAGAAACGAGCCTGACGCAAGCGGCCAAAAGACGTCCGGTTTTTACATCTTCTACAAGGCAGAGTCGGCAGGCACCAACCGGTTCCAGGTGGGGATGATGGCACAACGTGGGGATCCGGATCCCGTTCTCCTTGGCCGCATCGAGGATGCTGGTACCTGGTGGACAGGTGACCCTTTTGCCGTCAATGCTTAGGCTGATGGCTTCCAAATGGATTCCTCTTGACCCCAAGTCTGTCAGTTTTCGATCTTTGGGATCACTTCAGACGATTCAGCCCCATGCCTATACTACCCGCATGGAATGAAAAAGTATTGGGTTATACGGTTTCAGCCCACGGGTAAGGGCTCACAACTTCTTCAGTTTGGCCGCGTCAAGGTACAATTTCAACCTGTCTTCGGCCCCGATAGTGATAATATGGACCCCCTGACAGATGTCCTTCAGACCTGTGACTATCTCGGCAAATATCTCAATACTGGCCGCCTCCCTGTCCGTAGCCCTGGCCAGTTTCTTGATGATCCAATCCGGCACCAGTCCCGATTTGAGATGTCGATTAAGGAATTGGGCCATACCCGCAGTCCTTAATATCATCACTTCGGCAATGACAGGGATACCGAAGGTGTTCACCTGTTTCATGAATTTTTCAAACCCGGCCACGTCGAATACCGGCGTGCTCAGGAAGTATCCAGCCCCTATCCTTGTCATCTCCTCCATTTCCTTCATCTCGAGTTCCGGCACATTTTTACCCCAACTTGACTCTACCCCGGATCCGATAACAAACTCTGCCCTATAGGGCAGTTCTCGACCGTCTACTGTGTGACCTTCCTTGAGATGTTCCAGGACCGACTGGAGCTTTCCTGTGTCCACGTGGAAAAACATCATCTCCTGGAGACTGTCTCCGGTGATGCGATAGTCCTCTGTGAATACCAGGAGATTCTCTACGCCTACTTCATGAGCGTTAATGAGGTCTTTCTGCAATTGAGGGCGACTCTTATCCCGCGTAGTGGTCTGGTAAATGGATTCAAAACGGTTCTTTTTCAGGAGTTCGCAGGTCTTGATACTATCTCCGACGATCCCTTCGATCTCCAGTTCAGGTACCGAGACCCCATCCACACGGCCGCGTACAAGTTCCAGGCGCTTGATAAGCTCTTGCGGATCTTCGTCAATCGGAATCTGCACCTCCGAAGTGACCACGAACTTTCTCTGCTCAAGGGCATCTTTGAGTTTCATTGTCTCCTCCTGGCGGGGTTTTCTCATGGGAGAAATACATATTCCCCCAAACCAAAGCTCCGATGGAGTAAAACGGCCGCTGAGACTTCTTCTCAGGCCACCAAGTGGGTACCCCATGCGTCTTTATTCGTCGGTCATCCTCTGGTCTGGAATCAGTCCCAGTAATTGTGCCACCTCTTGTTTCAGTTGCGGAAGCGGCAAAGGCTTTGAAAAACAGAGATCAGCCCCGTACTCCTTCATCTTCCTGAATTTTTCTTCATCCAGATAGGCTGAAAGAACTATGATCTTTGTATCTTTGGTATTTTCGTCCGATTTAATCTTCTTGCACACCTCAGATCCCTTGATATCCGGCATCATGATATCCAATATAATAAGGTGAGGTTTGAAATGGTTCACCTGGAGCCCGGCCTCAAAACCATCCGCCGCGGAGATGATTTCATAGTCATACTCCTCCTCTTCCAGCGCCTGCACAATGGTCTCAACAATGATCTCGTCGTCATCCACGATCAGGATGCGCTTTCTCTCATCGGGCAGCTCCTCCTCCGGGATAGGGATCCCCTGTTTCTTCATGAATGCCTCGAGATGGGCTTTCTTAATACGCCTGTGTCCGCCCACTGTCCTATAGGCCTCAATGTGACCTGCATCGATCCAGTTAATGATGGTCTTGGGCGAGACATTGCAGTACTTGCTGGCCTGAAATACGGTGAAGATGTCCTCCATTTATGAGACCCTCCGGTTATTCAAATTGATAATAATTATAATTATTATAATTCCTACCACTTGTCAAGCAAGAAAATTGATGTTGGTCAATAATCATTTTTGGCATTTTGATAATCTTGGTGGTCTCGCCAGATTTTCACAGGCATATCGGTGACCTGTTTCTATCTCTTGTTCCTCTAATGGTACAAATCGGAGAGCGTAGACTTCAGATTATCTCCTGTCAGAAAAAATAGAATTCCTATAAATATTGTAATTAATGAATATATTCAACGCCACCATTCCATGGAGGCGTCCTGTTAGCTTCACTCGCAAATAATCTAAAGTAATTATTTAATATATACCTTTAATATGTGGAAATAATGAGCAATCAATGGTGGGATATGGTTTTTGGAGAGGCATTTAGGACTGGGGATCCACTCCCTCTTTGTAAAGGGGCAGGGTTATGGTGAAGGTGCTCCCCTCTCCCTCCTTGCTGGCAACCCGGAGGTCTCCCCCATGCTCTTTGATAAACCCGTAGCAGACCGAGAGCCCGAGGCCCACATCCTTGACACTATCTTTTGTGGTGAAAAAGGCATCAAAGATCTTGTTGATGTGTTCCTCTTTGATCCCCACGCCGGTATCAGAGATCTCAATGTGGATATTGTCTTTGTTGGCCGTTGTTTTTATGTTCAGGGTCCCCCCGTTTGGCATGGCATCCCTGGCATTGGAAATCATATTCAGGAAGACTTGGCGTAACTGGTTCTTGGATGCATAGACCTGGCCCAGTTCGTCGCCAAAAGAGACAGAGACACGTATACCGTTTTCCTGCAATTGCTTTCTCACCAGCAGCAAGATCTCATCCAGGACTTCATTGATATCCACAGGCCCCTTCTTTTCTTCGTCGGGTCTTGAAAAACTGAGCATCTTACGGAGCAATTCCGTAAGGCGTACCGTCTCTGAGAGGGCCATATCAAGGATCTTTCTCCGCTTGCTCTGGGGCGAAACCTCTGTCTTGAGCAGCTCCAATGTATTCATGATCCCGTAAAGGGGGTTGTTCAATTCGTGGGCAATCTGAGAGGTTAGCCGCCCCATGGCCGCCAGCTTTTCCGATTGGAGCAACTGCTCCTGGGTGTCCCTCAATTTGCGTTCCATTTCCAGCCTCTCCTTGAGGTCCACAAATATTCCCACAGAGGCGGTCTCTTTTCCCTGGGTGTCATAGATAATGGCAGCCGAGAGGTTGCCTTCTACAACTTCGCCGTCCCTCCTCACATAGGTCATGGGGTAGGATCTCAGTTTTCCCACTCCTCCATACTCCTCGCTCCGCATCCTCTTCATGACCTCTTTGGCCATCCCTTCAGGGTAGATCTTGGTGATATTCATCCTGCCGATTACCTCGTCGGCTTTGTACCCCAAGATTTCCTCAGCGGCCCTGTTCCAGATGAATATGTTCCCCTTCATGTCCGCTGCCATAATGGCATTGGGAGAGTTTTTAATGAACTTATTTAAGAAATCATGGGCTTGACGGAGCTTCTTTTCCATCTGTTTTCTCTGAGTCTCATCAACAATGATGCCCTCGTAGCCCAACACCTTTCCATTTTGGTCATACCGAACGTGGCTTGTGAGCAGGACCGGAATTGGAGTGCCGTCCTTTCGTTTGAAATTGACTTCGTAATCGATCACATATCCGTCCTTTTCGATCATTTCCATGAATTTGATGCGATCCTCCGGATCCAGATAGAGGTCTCTTGCAATGTCAATTCCCAGGAACTCCTCCTTGCTTTCATAACCCAACATATCTAACAAGGCCTTGTTGGCATTCAAGAACCTCCCCTCTTTGCTGCTCACATAAAGACCTGATCGGGCATT
This sequence comes from Deltaproteobacteria bacterium, assembly GCA_029933075.1. GTDB lineage: Bacteria > Desulfobacterota > DSM-4660 > Desulfatiglandales > Desulfatiglandaceae > JAOZOW01. Next base: position 54,629 of record JAOZOW010000005.1, read on the forward strand.
CTCAAATAGGCGTCGGTAGTCCTCTTGAGTGGCCCTGATTTTTTCTTCCCGGAGCTTCCTCAGGGTGATATCCCGGCATATGGTCAGTTTTAAAGCTGTCCTGTCACCATCCCTCAGTGGTACTTCAGTAAGCTCATAGGTCTTATCTCGGACCGGAACATAATGTTCCCATCGCAACCTCTCCCCGGCGAACACCTGTTGAGCCTTACACCACGGGCATACCTCTTCAAACTCGTTTATAACATTGTAGCACTTCCCGCCCGTGCCCTCGCCGAACTCCTCCACCATAGCCCGATTCATGAATTCCAAGATGTAGTCCTGGTTTATGATATAGATACCATCCTCTAAGGCATCCAGTATGGCCTTTACCATCTCACTGCCGTAGTCCATCATGGGTATTACCTCATGTTACATTCAAATAGAGACAGGCAAAAACCTTGGCATCCGTCAGGATATTGGGAATCAGGCAGTACTCATTCGGCTGGTGGGGGGTATCCGGCATGGTACACCACACAGCGGCGGGAAGCCCGGCTTTACGGAAAAACGCCGCCACAGTGCCTCCTCCGATCCCCATGGGCTTTGCCTCCTTTCCGGTCACCAGCCTGATGGCGCCGGCAAGGGCCTTGACCACCGCTGCATCGGGAGATGTGGGTTCCGTGGCATCTTGCCGATAGATAGGCTCCACATTTATCTCGAGCCCCAGCTCGTCCGCTATTTTCGCGGATATCTCCTTTGATGTTTTCAGAATGAGGTCCACCTCATACTGCGGCAAAATGCGACAGTCCACATAAAAGACATCCCTCCCTGGGATGGTGTTGACATTGGGGACATTGGCCTCGACCTTGGTAGGCTCGAAGGTAGAGATTGGCGGGCTAAAAAGATCGTCCGAAAGCCCAAATTGCTCTTTCAGGGCCTGTAGGGCAACGATGAGCTTTGCCGCCCCAAAAAGACTGTTCCTGCCCTTGTGGGGCGTACTGGCATGGCATTGTCTGCCCGTGATAGTAAACCTGATCCAGAGCATGGATTTTTCAGCTACCTCGATCATGGTGCCCTCTTCGTTCCCCCCATCCGGCACTATGATCAGGTCCTCCTTGTCGAAATACCGGGCGTGGTGCTTGAGCAGATATTCAAGACCGTACTGGCTCCCGGTCTCTTCATCTGCCACAACCACAAGCCCGACCTTTCTTGCGGGCTTCAGGCCCAAATCGAGGATCGCCTTTAGGGCAACATAGGAACTGATGAAACCATGATGATTATCCTCAACTCCCCTCCCAATGATACGATCCCCAGCAACTCTTATCTCAAAAGGATCGGCCTCCCACAAGGAAAGATCTCCAGGAGGTACAACATCTGAGTGGCTGAGGACCCATATTCCTGGGCCTGATCTGCCACCCTCCCACCTCGCAACCAGATTGGGACGGTAACCGTCCCTGGCCCTGGGATCCGGCGCCCTGATCTCCTCAATAAGTTCAGGGGATAATGCTTCCAGCAGGCCTCTGATGTAGAGCGCCTTTTCATGCTCCCCTGTACCGCCATTTTCAGGCCCTAAGGCCACCCTTAAAGTGAGTTCTTTTTGAAGCCTGATGACCTCCTGACGGAACTCCTCGATCTGTTCGAAGATCCTCTCCAATGTTTCCGTGCGTTCTACCATTGCCTTCTACTCCATTATCATCTCCCTGCCCCGAAGTATCCCCCCTGATATTACTCCACACAGGGCCTATGGAGACCGAAAAAACGTTTTCATTTGAAGCTGAAACCGGACAGACGCGCGATTTCACACATCACCTTCTCAAGGGTAATTTTTACAGATCTCTTCTCTTTGTTGTAAAAGGCCCGTCCGAACCGAATGCGAACCAAGGTCTGGTGGCCAAAAGGCATGTACCTGATCCCTACCGGAACCAAAGGGGGAGAGATGCGCGAAAGGATGAGCTTGAGGATTCCCACATTACCAGGACCCATACTATCCAGATAATAGGTCCCCTCGGGGAAAAGGGCGATCCATTGGCCTTGGCCGAGCCTACCTACTATCTCCCTTAAAGATTCACGGCTTTTAATTGGCTCACCACGATTAAGCGGGATGCCGCCAAGGGATCGCAGGAACCATCTATCCGGCCACCTCGTGAACAATTCATACTTGGCCACGTAGTAGAGGGGCCGGGGCGCGGCAATGCCCAGCAGTGGGATGTCCTCCCAGCGCTGATGTTTCGGGAGAAGCACGACAGGGCTATTCAGGTCAAGATTTTCCCTCCCCTCGACTTCTATCCGAAACGACTTGGAAAACCATATCTTTCCCGCAACCCTGACCAGGGCATATAACCAGTCATTCCTCCCGGCCGTCCTCCGTAAAGCCATAAAGCCCCCGGGGGCTCCCCCAAGCCTCTGCGTTTTCATCGACCCTTGCCTGTCCTATTCAACGGTCACGCTTTTTGCCAGATTTCTAGGCTTGTCAATATCTCGATTGAGCAGGGTGGCGCAATAGTATGCCAGGAGCTGGCAGGGAACAACCGCGAGAATAGGGATCAAAAAATCAAGGGTGGAGGGGATCTCTATGACATCGTCCACCAACTCCCGCACCTTATCATCCCCCTCGTTGGCAATGGCAATTACAGGGCCCCTTCTGCTTTTTATTTCCTGGATGTTGCTGATCATTTTCTCATACATCTCATCCCGGGGAACAATGGCAACCGTAGGCATCCCGGGATTGATCAATGCGATTGGACCATGCTTCATCTCCCCCGCGGCATAGCCTTCGGCATGGATGTAGGAGATTTCTTTTAACTTCAGAGCCCCTTCCAACGCGATAGGGAAGTTATATTTCCTTCCAAGGAAAAGCCAATTGTTGCACTTGTAATACTTCTCCGCAACTGCTTCTATATGATGCGCCTGGGCCAGAATGCTTTGCACCTGCTCGGGCAGGGCCTGAAGCGCCTTTATGACCTCCATGCCCTCCGTAAGGGAAAGCTTCTGATGTCTGCCCAACAGGAGGGCCAAAAGGGTGAGAATGGTCAATTGGGAAGTGAAAGTCTTGGTGGAAGCAACACCGATCTCCGGTCCTGCATGATTGTAAACGCCCGCCTCCGTCTCTCTGGAAATGGAACTCCCTACCACATTTACTATGCCTAAGAGGCTCGCTCCTTTGCGTTTCGCTTCCCGGATAGCTGCAAGAGTGTCGGCGGTTTCCCCCGACTGACTCAGGGCGATTACGAATGTATTAGGGGGAAAGTTCAGTTTGCGATAGCGGAATTCAGAGGCCAACTCCACTTCCACGTCGATCTCGGTGAGTTTTTCAAACACATACCTGCCCACGTATGCCGCATAATAGGATGTGCCGCATGCCACAAGGACCATATGGTGGCATTCTTTCAGCCGATCCCAGACAGGCATGATCCCGCCCAACTTGGGAACGCCCTCCCCCATGAGCAGCCTTCCCCGGATCGCGTTTCTGATGGTCTCAGGCTGTTCGAAAATCTCTTTGAGCATATAGTGGGGAAAGCCGTCCAGATCCGCGTCCTCCACGCGCCACTCTACTATCTCCATGCTTCTCTGTATCGGCTTTGCCTGAGCAGTTGAGATGGAAAAACCGTCCCTGGTCAGGATCGCCAGTTCATTATCCTGGAGATGAACCACCTTGTTGGTATACCGGACCATGGCAGC
>JAOZOW010000005.1:58382-61565 GCA_029933075.1 Deltaproteobacteria bacterium
GACTCCGATGCAGAGGGCCTTAGAGCCGTTCGGCGGGAGGGCGTAGGCTGTGAGCCAGTCATATTTGAACCTGTCTTCTCGGTCATTCACGTTCCCTGTCTTGGCCCCCAGCTCCACATTTCTAAAACGTCGCCTGCGACGAAATGACCTAAATGCTTTGCTGCAAGTCCCGTAAAGGACTGTATCGCGCATGAGTACCCTGAGCCCTCGAGAGGTGCCCCGACTGACGGCCCAACTCAACATGGCGGGCTGGCTCTCATAAAGCACCTTCCCCGATTCATCCTCAATCCGATCAATAAGTCTCGGGACCATAATGATGCCGCTGTTTGCGGCGACACAGGCCAGCAGGGCCGCATGAAGAGGAGAAATGAGCGTCTTCCTGTTAAATCCGGAGCTGACCTCTGCCAGCCCGAACAGATCTCGGGGCACTTGGACTGTGCTTTGAACAACGGGGAGATCAAAAGGAATGGTTCTATTAAAAAGAAATTTTTCGGCGTACTCCGAGATGGCCTTTGCTCCCAAGTCATAGATGCCCAATTTTCCAAAAACAGGGTTGATGGAGGATGCGAAGGCTCGTCGTAAAGTAGTCTTCCGGGTATATCGACCTTTTCCTTTCGTAAGTTGCCTCCTGTAGAGAGTGTGCTTGCCCCCAACAAAATAGACCGGGCTATCCGGTGTGTACCCGGCCTTTTCCATGGCCGCGGCGGCCGATACGATCTTAAATAGGCTCGCAGCTGGAAAGAGCGCATTCGTGGAAAGATTCTTCGCGCTTTTGCCCTTCTCATAGCTCGCCATGGCGAGGACCTTCCCATCGGAGGGTCGCAAAGCCACCACAGCGGCTTTCAGCGTTCTGGAATGTCTAAGGAGCTTCAGGCAGTATCTCTGAAGTGAGAGATCCAAACTGGAAGTAACTGTAAGGCGGGAGCCATTGTTTCCAAGTACGAACCGGTCGGTAAAGGGCACGGAGGACAGGTTGAGGTCTTTCGGATCAATTGAGCCCCCCTGACCTCCTATTTTCCCTCTGTATACTTCGTGTGGGCCCCTTTCTCCTGGGACGGGGTGCCCAAAATGGCCAAGCCCTCTGAAGGCCCAGATGCCCAGACAAAGGAGGATAGCTGCCCCGCAGACGCCGCACAGGGTGTAGATTATTGTCCTGGGAAGCCGGCCTAAGGGCCTTTTTTTCCTTAAGCCGCGCTGGAACTGTGCCTGCAAATCCCTCCAGCCCGAAGAATAACGATTTTCAAAACCCATCGTCAGCTTGAACGAATGGAATCAACGCCCCCCAGGTATGGTCTCAATGCCTCTGGTATGGTAACGCTCCCATCGGCCTGCTGGTAATTCTCAAGAATGGCCACCACTGTCCTCCCCACGGCCAGCCCGGAACCATTGAGAGTATTCACGAGTTCTGTTCGGCTTTTGCCCCTCCTCTTGAATCGAATTCCTGCTCTCCTGGCCTGAAAGTCGCCGAAATTGCTGCAAGAGGAAATCTCTCGGTACAATTGCTGCCCAGGCAGCCAGACTTCAAGATCGTAGGTCTTAGCAGCAGAAAAGCCGAGGTCTCCAGTGCACAGGGTCACCACCCTATAGGGCAAACCCAAGCGTTTCAGAATTTCTTCGGCATCCCTCGTAAGCTTTTCCAGTTCGTCCCAGGAATCTTCCGGCCTTGTAAATTTGACCAGCTCAACCTTATTGAACTGATGCTGGCGAATGAGACCCCGCGTATCTTTCCCGTACGAACCGGCCTCGGAGCGGAAGCAGGGGGTATAGGCCACATGATATATAGGAAGCTGTTCCTCTGAAAGGATCTCCTCTCTGTATATATTGGTAACCGGGACTTCGGCAGTGGGAATCAGGTAATAGTCCCATCCTTCGATCTTGAAAAGATCTTCTTTGAATTTCGGCAACTGACCGGTACCGGTCATACAGGCGGCATTCACCATAAAAGGCGGGAGTACTTCCGTATATCCATGTTCTTTAGTATGGATGTCGAGCATAAAATTAATCAAGGCCCTCTCCAGATGGGCTCCCAGCCCCTTGTAGAGGGCGAATCTTGCACCTGCAAGCTTTGCGGCACGCCCGAAATCAAGAATACTGAGCTTTTCCCCTATTTCCCAGTGAGGAAGAGGATCAAAATCCATCTCTTTGACTTCTCCCCAAGTGCGGACCACCAGGTTATCCTTTTCATCCTGCCCCACCGGTACCGATTCATGCGGCATATTGGGAACCACCATAAGGATATCTTCCAGCTCCTTTTGAAACCTGGCGAGCTCCTTCTCTTTTTCCTTTATATCGGAAGAAACCTCCCTCATCTGTGCGATGACTTCGGAGGGATCCTCACCCCGCTTTTTCATTGCAGCGATCTCCTCGCTCACCTGATTGCGGCGGTGCCGGAGTTCCTCCAAGATCTTAAGCCGCATTCTCCTTTCTTGGTCCAGGAGCTCGAAGCGGGAAACATCCAGCTCATAACCTCTGTTTTTAACCATCTCCCGGACCGCTTTCAGGTTTGAGCGGACAAATTTCAGATCCAGCATCAGAATCTCCTTTAAAATCCATCAAAGATATGTATCCTTAAGAAAACAGCGGGTAGTGCCGCAAAAATCGCACACAGGGTTTATGACATAATACGGTGTGATGGTCAAACTCTATTGGAATCACATTGCAGTTTGAATTCATTCATGTTAGTTAAACAATCTTTTTGGTCCAGTGTTGGTCCTTGTCCGGGACCCTTTCATGGGCTGTCAAAAACGATATGAACGACCACGATCCACAACAGAGAAGAAACCCGGTCTGGGCCTTTTTAAGCTCCGTAAGACTTACCATCATCCTCCTCATCATTCTGGCCCTTGCCTCAGTCATAGGCACATTAGTCCCCCAGCGTGAGGATGCCGTGGAATTCGCACGCAGGATCAGCCCCGAACTATTCAGCCTTCTCTCCACTCTTGACATTTTCGATATGTACCATTCCACCTGGTTCAGGTTGCTCATCGGTTTCCTTGCCCTGAACCTTACGGTCTGCTCCATTGATCGGTTCCCCCGTACGTGGAAACGTTTCAGCGCCCTGCCCAGGCCCGACCGTCAAAAACCCTTCGAAGACTTGCCTCAAGAAAGGAGTTTTGTGGTCCGAGCAGAGAGGAAAAGCGCTGCAGCGTCAGTTGTCGAGTACCTGAAAGGCAGGTATAAAAG
>JAOZOW010000005.1:61665-68291 GCA_029933075.1 Deltaproteobacteria bacterium
GAATACCGCTCGGACCTCACATTCCTTTTAGGTGGACAGGAGGTGGAAAAGGCCAGCGCTCTCGTAAATCATCCTGTTCATTTCAGGGGGATCACTTTCTACCAATCAAGTTACGGTGTAATCCCCAAAGTAAGAATCAGGGTCTCGCGTCATGCAAGCCAGGCTGAGAGCAGGATTGTGGAGTTAGAACAGGGCGATCAGGTGGAGTTGCCCGGTGGTGGAGGCGTATTCTCAGTCACCCGGTTCTCAGGAAATTTCATGAACAGATTTGGGCCAGCGGTCCGAATCCTCGTTCGCCCTATTAAGGGCCATGAGATCCGTTTCTGGGTGGTTAAGGAGATGGAAGCGCTCAAAAAGATCCTTCCCGCTCCAATAGATAACTTCCCCGGTCTTGACCCATCGGCCTTCAAGCCCTACACATTTTCCTTTATGGACCGGGTAAAGGGACGATATTATACCGGGTTGCAGGTAAACAGAGACCCTGGGGTGCCTTTAGTGTGGGCAGGCTGCTTCCTGATGATGGCGGGCTTTTTCGTGACCTTCTTCACATCGCACAAGCGGATCTGGGTCAGGGTGTCCGGGCACGATACAGGCGTGAGAGTGAGCGTGGCCGGAACCGCTAACAAGAATCCGGTGGGCCTTGAGAGAGAACTCGACAAAGTTACAAGAGAGATCGGTAGACTATTTAAAAAAGGATAACGGAAATGCTTCATTCAATTATCCTCAGTTATGTCACGTTCGTTTATTTCGGCGCCTTCATGCTCTATCTTATCATGATGGTGATGGGCAGGGCAGTTTTCGGTCGCCTGGCCACTTGCGTGGCGGGAGGGGGGTTTCTGATACAGACCTGGGGCATCATCACGAGATGGGTGACATCGTATAAAATGGGAATCGGCCATGCCCCTTTTTCCAATCTCTACGAATCCCTCATATTCTTCGCATGGGCCCTGATGTTGCTCTACCTGATCGTGGAATGGCGGACAAAAAACCGAACCATGGGTGTATTTGTAACCCCTCTGGCATTCCTGGCCCTTGCTTACGCCTCTTTTTCACCTAATATCAGCAACCAGATCCAGCCCCTTATCCCGGCACTCAAGAGCAATTGGCTGATCGCCCATGTGATCACATGCTTTTTCGGTTATGCGGCCTTTGGGCTGTCATTCGGACTCAGCCTCATGTATCTCATCAAGCGGGTGGGAACCGGCTCCGAAAGAAACATATTTCTGAGGCTCATTCCCGAAACGGGCATACTGGACATCCTCAATTACCAGATGATCGCCATTGGCTTCCTGATGCTCACCCTTGGCATCATCACGGGTTCTGTCTGGGCACACTCGGCATGGGGTTCCTACTGGAGCTGGGATCCAAAGGAGACATGGTCTCTTATCACTTGGCTGATCTATGCGTCCGTACTCCATTCCCGCATGGTAAGGGGGTGGAAGGGGAAAAGGATCGCAATCCTATGCATCATCGGCTTTTCCTGCGTGCTCTTTACATACTTCGGGGTTAATTATCTCGCAGGTCTCCATAGCTATGCCAAATCATAAAGGGAATCCGTCTCTGCCAAGGACACGAGATTGATAACCCAAAAAAGACATCCCACTTCACAAATCCGCCAACCGGACCTTCCATGATGAAACGCACCGAGCCAAAGGGTACTTCCCGGCCTTCCATCCCCAAATTCGTCACCTTCATCGTCAACAGACTAAGGCATGCCGGTCACGAGGCCTGGATCGTGGGCGGCGCGGTTAGGGACATCTGCCTTGCCCGCTCCGTGACGGACTGGGATGTCGCCACCTCGGCCAGCTCTTCCGAAATCAAACGGATATTTGAAGATACCCCCCATTTCGCCCTTAAACACGACACCGTTACCTTGCTCCATTCGCAGCGGCATTTTGATGTTACGCCGTTCCGGCGGAAGACAGGGGATATTGATGGAGATCTGGCGCACCGGGACTTCACCATCAATGCAATGGCCTATAATCCCCAAAGCGGTAAGATTCTTGACCCCCACGGCGGTAGACAACACCTGGCCTTAAAACGCGTAAAGGCAGTGGGCCTACCCGAGGAAAGATTTGATGAAGACCCCTTGAGGCTCCTGCGGGCCGTTCGGCTTGCAGTTCAATTCAGGTTCAGGATAGAATCCGCCACTTTTAGGGCAATTGGAGACCATGCCATGCTCATAAACAAGGTGGCGCCGGAAAGGATAAGAGAAGAGCTTATGAAAATCCTCATGACCACCAAACCCTCCATTGGATTTAGCCTGATGCGGCGGACCGGGCTTTTGAGGGAGATCATCCCTGAGCTCCTCGAGGGATACCGAAAGAGACAAGAGGATTTTCATCGCTTTACCATATTCCGCCATGCCCTTGAAACCGTGGACAGAACCGACCCATCGCCCCCGCTGAGGGTCTCCGCGCTCTTGCACGATGTGTCAAAGCCTCGGGTGAGGAAAAGAGTTGACGGCAAGTGGCGATTTGAAGGGCACGAGAAGGCAAGCGCCGAGCTGGCCCGGGAAATCATGGTTCGTCTCCGATTCAGCAGCCGGATGGTCCGGGTGGTCACAAATCTGATCGCACATCATGGCATCGACTATCATCCCTCATGGAGCGATGGGGCCATTAGGCGATTTATTCGCCAGATGGGTCGTGAAAGTGTCATGGATCTTTTTGCACTCCGGCGTGCCGACACGATGGCAAGTGGTGGTACCTCACGAGAACTAAAAGTCCTCAGTGAATTTGAACGGAGAGTGCTGGAAGAACTGGAGGCAGGTACGGTCCCGGAATTGAGTGATCTCGCAATCGGAGGAACAGAAGTTATGGAAATTCTGGGGATTCCTCCGGGACCAGAGGTAGGCGAGGCCCTGGGGCGTCTTCTTGAAAAAGTCACGGATCACCCGGAACTGAACACACGCCAGGGACTTCTCTCTCTCATAGAGGAAATGAAAATTCCCTGACTCCTTTGATATCTCCTTGACCAATGGAGGCCTATTCTCTATACTCCCCGATTCAAAAGTCCCGTGGTTTCCGTCTCCAGCAACTGAAACACTGGCTTCCTCGACGCAAGCCGCATCCAAATCCTTTTGCCGGTTATTCCCCTTAGGCTATGCTGTTCACTGTGAAAATTTACAAGCTCCTTTGCTTCTCCGTCTTTGCAGTATTCCTCATATTTCTTGCCGCTTCATCCGGATGCGTAACAGATGGGACTCAAGTAAAACCCTCCTCCGAACCCTTGCGGAAGCACACGAATCAAGGAAAAACCCCTGTTCCACCAAAGCCCGAGCCCCAAGCCGAAGTACCATCGCCTCCAGAGAAGCCCTTGCCCACCCCTTCCCCGCCTACCACGGCTGGAAATGAAAAATCGGCGCAGGAAAAACTCGATTCAGCCTTGGAGTTCTGCCAGGCCTCTTACGATTACTGGGAGCAAGGCGACCTGGACAATGCCATAGCGGCCCTGGACCAGGCCTACTCCCTCATTCTCCAAATCGACCAAGGGGAAGATCCTGAGATATTGCAACAAAAAGAAGACCTCAGGGTCACCATCTCAAAGCGGATCATCGAGGTTTATTCATCCCGGTTCACCGTTGCCAACGGGATCCGCAAGGTGATTCCGCTCGCCATGAATCCTCATGTGGAACGTGCCATTAAGCTGCTCCAGGGAAAAGAAAGGAAATTCTTTCTCAGCGCCTACCAACGCTCCGGTAGGTACCGTCCTGCCATTGTCATGGCCCTGAAAGAAGCGGGCCTGCCCGAAGAGCTTTCGTGGCTGCCGCTGATAGAAAGCGGCTTCAAGGTAAGAGCGATGTCGAGGGCCAGGGCCCTTGGCCTATGGCAGTTCATTGCATCCACAGGATACAAGTACGGCCTGAAGAGAGACCAGTGGACAGATGAGAGAATGGACCCCGAGAAATCCACTCAGGCAGCCATAGCTTATCTCAAGGAACTGCACCATATTTTCGGCGACTGGACCACGGTCTTGGCGGCTTACAACTGCGGTGAGGCTCGGGTGCTGAGATGTATCCGCACACAGAAAATCAATTACCTGGACAATTTCTGGGACCTCTACGAAAAACTGCCATTTGAGACGGCCTTTTATGTGCCCAAATTCCTGGCCGTCCTCCATATACTAAACGATCCCAAGAATTACGGATTTTCGCTCCCTCCAATGGATAAGCCCCTCGAAGCGGAGAAAGTCACTATAGACAAACCGGTGCACCTGAAAACCATGGCAAAGTACTTAGGGATCTCTTACCGTGTCCTGAAAGACCTCAACCCCGAACTCAGATACGCTTCCACCCCTAATAGGCCCTATGTACTCAAGGTGCCGAAAGGCAAAGGAGAAATGCTCCTCTCGAAGTTGGGAGATATCCCCGTTTGGCGTCTTCCTACACCCGCGTACGTGGTCCACCGTGTCAGACCTGGAGAGTCCTTGTCTGTGATCGCACGAAGATACAGGACCAGTGTTCGGGCTATCATGTCCCTCAACAGGCTCCGAAGCAGCCACTACATCAGAGCGGGCTGGAAATTGAAAATCCCCACCAGACGCCGTCTGGCGTACACAAGGCCCGGCACCTCCCAAGCTCCTGCCAAGAAAGCCGCAGGGGGGAAGTATCTTGAATACACGGTCCGAAAAGGGGACTCACTCTGGAAGATCGCAAACCGTTTCGGAACCACCGTGAAAGCAATTCGCTCCCTGAATCACCTCGCCGATTCCCGGCTTCGCATTGGGCAGGTACTCCTTATTCCTACCGAGGAACATGCTGCCTACGCCGAGGTCAAGACCAGAAAATACACGGTCCGAAAAGGAGACTCTCCATACCTGATCGCCCACAGGCATCGGATGAACCTTGCCGATTTCCTCAGGCTGAACCGCCTCACTCCCAGGAGCACGATCTTCCCCGGCCAGGTCTTGCTTATAACCGCCGAATAGCCCTTTCCGCTACTCGCTTTTTATTGTCTGCACCAATATCGTGATGGAATAAATATCCACTTGAAACCAAGCAACTGAATACTTAAAGTTCAGCATGGAGGTGATGATATAATGAAAAGGATCGCGACTGTTTTGATGACATGGGCCTTCCTGATGTCACTTGGCTGTGCCGAGACTCAAGAAACCATGAATACCAACACGGGGAAAGGTGCGGCAATCGGAGCCGCAGTAGGCGCTGTGGCAGGAGCGGTGATTGGTCACCAATCGGGACACAGAACCAAGGGGGCTATCATAGGCGGTCTGACCGGCGCCGTAGTAGGGGGCGCCATAGGCCATTACATGGACCAGCAGGCAAAGGAAATCTCAGAGATCCCCGATACCAAAGTAATACGCAAACCCGATAGGCTCGTGGTTGATCTCAAGGATGCGGTATTTTTTGAGGAAAACTCGGCGACCCTAAACTCTAAAGCAGAAGAGACCCTTTCGCAGCTGGCCGATGTGATGATCCGTTATCCTAAAACCGACATTATTGTTAATGGATACACTGATGGCATGGAAGCCCGGGACTATAGCCAGTATCTGTCCGAAAGACGTGCCAACGCGGTCAAGAATAAGCTCATTTTTGAAGGGGTAGAGGCCGGAAGGATTGAGGCAAGAGGCTTTGGAGCCACCAAGCCTGTTGCACCCAACGACACCCCTCAGGGCCGAAGGGAAAACAGGCGAGTAGAGATAGAGATCAAGCCAAAAACCTAATGCCCTCCATTGAAGCCAACGGGTGGCGGTAAAACTTTTTCTGACAAGATATTGAGAAGCTCTTTCAAATGAGTGATGGTGAAATCGGGCTCTGGGTCTCCTGGTCGCATGGGTGAAACCCCATCATTGATCAGAAGCACCGTGGGGGCGCCCGCAGCTTTTCCCGCCATCACATCAAAGCGAAAATCCCCCACCATCAGTAACTCCTCAGCCTTTAAATCCAGCCGTCTTGCGGCCTTAAGCACCCCGTCCGGATGTGGTTTGGGGGGGGTCTCATCCCGGGTGATCACCACATCAAAGGTATCCATCCCAATCCCGTTGAATCTCGCAATGGCCTTTTCCACCGACTTGAGGCTATTTCGTGTTAGAACCCCAAGGAGCATTCCCCTTTCTTTGAGGGCGGATAGGCACTGTTCGGCCCCTTTGTTAGGCCGTGACATCTCCGCTGCCTTCTCTTCATTTTTTTCAAGAATGGCCATGAGTTGAGCCCGGCGCTCAGGTGGCTGGGCGGCCAAGAACTCCAGGATTGGCTGGTCCGGCGGGCATCCCATTTCTCGTTTGATGGCCGGAAAATCAATGGCCCCCGGAGAGGTCAGAGTGCCGTCAAAATCAAACAGGACCCCCTTAATTATACCCGTGCCTTTTAGACCTCTTTTGCCCATAAAATTTTTTTATCATTTTTAAACCCGCAAGTCACCCATGTTGTCTGAAAGGCCCCATGACGTTCAGGTTTTATGGCCACGCCAATACCTTTTTTGCCTTGCCCGTCTGTTGTGCTGAATACTTTATACCCACCCATAGTTCAAAACGAGTAAAAACTATCCACTTCATTTCGGTCAGCTGAAACAGGAAAAGTCTTTCACCTAATTAATCCTTATTATTTCAGATTGCTATCTACATACCACTTAGTGGCACATATCTTGCTCTTTTACATATTAAGAGGC
>JAOZOW010000030.1 GCA_029933075.1 Deltaproteobacteria bacterium
GAGGCCCCATGAAATTCCATGAGTTAATCGTTGAAAGAACAGGTGCCCTGGCAAAAGTGCTCCTGAATCGGCCTGATTCACTCAACACCCTCTCCGTCCGACTCCTCCGGGAATTGAGAGAAGTGATTCTATTGCTCGAAGAGGATCAGGAGATCCGCGTCGTCATCCTGACAGGGGGGAAGGAGGTCTTCTCTGCCGGGCTGGATCTCAAAGACGCGGAGGTGAAAAAGATGCTGTCAGGGAGCATGGAGGAGCGGCGCGAGCGGGTCCTTACGGGACCCCGCGCCTGCAGGGCCTGGGAGGAGAGCAAAGCGATAACCATTGCCGCTATCGAAGGGTTCTGTATAGGGGGCGGCGTCTCCTTGGCAATATCCTGTGATTTCAGGATCATGGGGAGGTCCGCATATATGCGCATCCCTGAGATTGAACTGGGATTGAATTACAGCTGGGGTTCCATCCCCCGGTTGCTTCACCTCGTCGGGCCTGCCAAGGCCAAAGAAATGATACTGCTGGCGCAAAAGGTGCCTTCGGAGAAATGCCTGAGATGGGGCCTTGCCGAGGAAGCGGTTGCGGATGGAACTACTATGGAGGCAGCCATATCCATGGCCGAAAAGATCCTCAAGAAATCGCCCATCCCGGTTGAGATGACAAAGAAAACAATAACTGCCCTCAGCACTGCCCATGATCGGGCTGGCATCCATATGGATGCTGACCAGTTTCTCCTTACCACCTATTCCGAAGATCATGAAGAAGGGCGAAACGCTTTCCTGGAAAAGAGAAAACCTGATTTCAAAGGAAAATAAATGGAGTTCTGTGACCTTAATTGCGTATATGCACGTTGGCCTGAAAGTGATTCCTTGGATGGGGCAGGGAGCTGTAGGACCTTCCAGGCCATTTACTGCAAGAAACTGAAAAGGCATGTACACAAGAACATGCCTTGCACTGAAAAATCGAATAAAGCATCAATGGGGGACGAAAAGATCTCTAAAGCTCAACCGCCTCCAAATAGCGGCTGATGGCACCGTCATACTCATGGGTGAGGCGGAACACCTTTTTTGCCAGGCGAAATCGCGTCTCCAGGCGGGTTTCTCCAGCGTAGATCTCCATCTCATCGAGCACTACCCTGTAATCCTCTGGGTCTACGATCACCGTGACATCTTTGAAGTTCTTGGCAGAAGAACGAAGCATGGAAGGCCCGCCGATATCGATGTTTTCTATTGCCTCTTCCAGGGTGACCCCTTCTTTAGCCACGGTTTTTTCAAACTGATAGAGATTGACTACAACCATATCTATGGGTTTGATGCCATGCTCTTCCATAGCCCTGACATGCTCTGGATTGTCCCTCAGACCCAGGAGTCCTCCATGTACCTTAGGATGAAGGGTCTTCACCCGGCCGTCCATCATCTCAGGGAAGCCGGTATATTCGGAGATGTCGGTCACTGATACGCCGCCATCGCGAAGCGCCTTGGCGGTTCCTCCCGTTGAAAGGATCTGCACGCCGAACTTGGAAAGGGCTCTTGCAAAATCCACCACTCCCGACTTATCAGTCACACTGATAATTGCTCTGTCAATTTTTCCCATCTGACACCCTCCTTTATCAATGCTTCCTATTTCCGTTGCCCATCTACCAGATCAGCGGCTGTTGACTATCAAAAAATCGATTTTCAGAAAAAATGAAGGTAGACATATGCAGGGAACAATTTACTCAGGCCCTGGTCCTCTTTGCCGTCAGATTATGCCTTTTCATCAGGCTGTGAAAGTTGGGTCTTTTCATACCTACCCTTTCAGCTGCACGGGTTATATTACCATCACATGCCTTTAAGGCTTTTAACAGAAAGGCTTTCTGTATCCTTCCAAAATAGTCTTCCAAAAGCTTCTTTTTTAAGGCATTGAGCTCTTCTATGTTTTCCGGAATAGAAACACCGCCCAACGTGCCCTTCATTGGTAGGTATTCCATGAGATCAAGTGAGTCCATGGTGTTGCCATCTGACATGATGACCAACCGTTCCACCACATTCTTGAGCTGCCGAACATTACCCGGCCAGTGGTAGTTAACCAGCAACTCCAAAGCATCGTCTGAGAATCCCTGTATCCGTTTCCCCATTTTTCGGCAGAAACGTCTCAAAAAGTAATAAAGGAGCTTGGGAATATCATCCTTCCTTTTCCTGAGGGGAGGTAGATAGATGGGAAATACGTTTAGGCGATAAAAAAGATCTTCTCTGAAGCTCCCATCATCCACCATTGCCTTAAGGTCTCTGTTGGTAGCAGCGATGATCCTGACATCCGTCCTTTTGAATTGGTCTGCACCTACAGGCTTGTATTCTCCCAGCTCAAGCACCCTCAGGAGTTTTCCCTGAATCTCCATACTTAAGTTCGTCACATCATCCATAAAAAGAGTCCCGCCATTGGCTGCCTCGAAAATACCCTGCTTGTTTTGAAGGGCTCCCGTAAAGGCACCTTTCACATGGCCGAATAATTCGCTTTCCAAAAGCGTTGGGGAAAATGTGTTACAATCCACAGCAACAAATTGGCGGGTAGCTCTTCTGCTATGGACATGTATGGCCCTGGCAAAAAGTTCTTTTCCTGTTCCACTCTCCCCGTAGATGAGCACCGTGGTGTCCATTGGGGCGACTTTTTGAATTTTCGCAAATACTTCAAGGATTTTCGGATTATTACCGACAATATTGTTGAAGCTGAAACGATCAAGGAGCTCTTTTCGCAGGTAGAGATTCTCTTCAACCAATCGTTTCTTCTCAGCAGCCTTATCCACAGCCACTACAAGCTCGTCTTCTGTAAAAGGTTTGGACAAATAATCAAAGGCTCCTATCTTCATTGCTTCCACTGCATTCTGGACCGTGGAATAACCTGTCATGACAATGACATATACACTGGGTTTTGTTTTCCGCACAGTCTTGAGGATATCCATCCCATCAAGGTCGGGCAGTTTCATATCTAGTAACACCAGATCATATGTACCTTCCATGACCGCTTCGAGTCCCGCTTTACCGCTCATACAGATGTCCACAGTATGACCCTTTTCCGATAATGACATGCGACACCCTTCGCAGATCACCCGTTCATCGTCGATGACCAGTATATTTGCGGATTCCATCTCAGAGGTCTCCGGTCCCTTTAGCAGGATAATTTTGGGGGAGTGGGAAATCCACAATGAAGCAAGTCCCCTCTCCAGGTCGGCTGGACACTTGGATATTTCCGGTATGATTCTGAATAATTCGATAGCTGACGGACAATCCGAGACCGGTCCCATTTGCCTTGGTTGAATAGAACGGTTCGAATATTTTGGGGAGATGTTCCTCAGGAATACCGGCTCCCGAGTCGGCAATCTCGACCTTTACCAATTCCTTACTCCGATCAACCCAGCTCCGAATGGTAATTACCCCTTCCTTCTCTATGGCCTCTACAGAATTCATCAAAAGGTTTATGAATACCTGTTGGATCTGTTTTTCATCCAGCAGGATCTGTTCCATTTGATCCGACAAGTGCTTCTCCACATGGATATGTCGGAGGCGAAATTCATTTGTAAGAATTGATAAGGCCCTTTCAATAATTTCGTTAATATTGGACAAGCTCCTCTTTGGCTCTGTCACACGTGAGAATTCAAGAAGCTCCTGTATAATCGTCTTACAACGTTTTGTTTCACGAATAATCACCTCAAGGCCTTCTCTTAAAAGGCCTTGCTCAGGGACCTTTTTGATCAAACTTGAGCTATATAGGAGGATGCCGGCCAGAGGATTATTGATCTCATGGGCGATTCCGGCTGCCATTCGGCCCAAGGCCGCCATTTTTTCAGTCTGCCGGGCCAGGCGTTCATATTCGTTTCTTTGCTTTTCGATTAACCCCGCCTCGTTAATGGCACAAGCACCCTGGCGCGATGTAAAGAGGAGGAAGTTGAGCTCCTCCACGGAGAGCCTCTTCTTTTCAGAGAAATAGATTCGAAGCATCCCTATAACTTTGTCCCTCAAGATAAGCGGGGCATCCGATATCATCCTGACCCCTTCTTCCCATAACTCCCGTGGGTATTGAATACAAGGGTTGTCAAAAATATTATCTATAATCCGGACCTCGTCATATTTGCATAAATCTCTAATCACTTTGTCCCAGGACACAGGCCCTTTAGAGAGGTATCGATCACTCATGC
This sequence comes from Deltaproteobacteria bacterium, assembly GCA_029933075.1. Taxonomy (GTDB): domain Bacteria; phylum Desulfobacterota; class DSM-4660; order Desulfatiglandales; family Desulfatiglandaceae; genus JAOZOW01. The sequence goes on from JAOZOW010000030.1 coordinate 4,160, forward strand.
CGTATGCCACGGCCAAATCCAGTTGATTAGTATGGGGGTTCAGGGTTCGAATGACCGCTCCTTTGGCCTTCAGAACTTCAACAGCCTTTCTGAGGACCAAATTCGCTATCTCACTGACCTGAACTTGAGGCTGCATTAAGGCGCTGATATCATAAAATATGCAATTAAAAGCTTCGATATTTATTCTGCTCTCCATATGAATTCCCTTGATTTACACTCCTTTAGTAAATAACGGCCACAGGTGCTACGGCAGGGTTTGCTTCTGCTACAGAAGCTCTAAAATCTGATGTAGTGACTGTAGGGGCTGAGGAGAAAATTAGCTTATAATGCTAACTTTTATAAGTACAAAATATATCTCCATACAGTCAAGGGTTAGCATCTCTCCTTTATCGTCACGCCGTCCGGTAAGACCAATCTCGCTTCTTTCAAAGTAAAAAGTTGAGGGCCGACTTTCCCTTTCTTCCTGTTTCAGGTGTATATGCCGCTATACTGTAAAAACATTTTGAATTTATTGAGGATTTCATTTCCACCTCGCAAATATGCGTATGGGCGATCATACACTTCGGCATTTGACGGGATCACTCCCACTCTCCCTGGTTCTTATCTGAACTGACTGATAATACTTTAAAAAATAATTTTCCATCTATCTCTACCTGAATATATCTCCATTGGAACGATTATTGCTTAAAGCGTCATTATGGTGATGGTGGCCTTAATAATGATAAGTTTCCATCAAGACGAACCCCGGGTTAATGACTTACGAGGAAGGGAGGCATAGTCATGGAGGCAACAGGAGAAAGCTTAGGTGAAAAGCACAGCCATAGTCCGCATGTCCTTCTGGTGGAGGATGAGCCCAGCGTGGCCAATGGCCTGAAGATGGTACTTGCAGAAGAGGGATTCGGCGTAGATGTGGCCATGACTGGCCTGGAGGCCCTTGATACATTCAGGGGCAATGGGTTTGATCTCGTTGTGGCCGATCTTCGCCTGCCGGATATCGACGGCATGGAGGTAATTAGACAGATCAAGGAGGAGCGACCCGAGACAAAGGTGGTCATTATTACGGGATACCCGTCGGTCTCCTCGGCTGTTGAATCCGCCAAGATAGGGGTCTCCGACTATCTGCGGAAACCGTTTACCAGTGACGATTTCCTTGGAGCCGTTGATCAGGCATTGAAGGAAAAAGAAGAGGATGCCACTGAAAGATTTCTATCCGAGACCAAAGAGGGGAGGCTTATTCAAAAGCGGGAAGTGATTAGAGTTTTGGACAGGACTTATGAAGATCAGACTTTTTGGCGTGAATTAATGGAGAAAGGATCGGAGGTCTTGGATGACTATCAACTCTCTACCAAAGCCAAGGCTGCCATTGTCTCGGGAGATTTGGAGTGGATTAACGAAAATGTGGGAGAGCTTACCCAAAAACAGCTCATGTTCATCTTGAAACGGCTGGAAAGGGAGGCATGGTAAACCCTCCTAAAGCCACGCTCAAGGCTGACCGTTTGCAAAAGCTGGGTAGTCAAGATCCAAGCCTCTTTTTAACGGGAGAGCATGTCAATGGAAAAAAAAGATGATAGTAAAGAATTAGAAGGCGCTGTCGCGGTTATCGGCGGCGGGATAGCCGGGATGCAGACAGCCCTAGATCTTGCAAACTCTGGATACTATGTCTATTTGGTAGAGAAGACAGCAGGGATCGGGGGGGTCATGGCACAGTTGGACAAGACCTTTCCGACCAATGATTGTTCCATGTGAATACTTGCCCCCAAACTGGTCGAGGTCGGCCGGCATATCAATATCCACTTGCTTACCTTAGCAGAGGTAAAGCACATATCAGGGGAAAAAGGCCGTTTCACGGTGACCGTTACTCAACATCCGCGCTTCGTTGATTTGGACAGGTGCATTGCGTGTGGGACCTGTGCCGAGAAATGCCCGAAAAAAGCAAACGACAGCTATAATGAAAATTTGGTGAAACGTAAGGCCATTTATGTGCCTTATTCTCAGACCGTGCCCCTCAAATACGCCATTGACCCGGAAAACTGCATTTATTTTGCCAAAGGCAAATGTAAGGCCTGCGAGAAATTTTGCCCAGCAGGAGCTATAAACTTCAATGATGCGGAAAAAGAGATCACTTTACAGGTTGGCTCCATAATATTGGCGCCTGGATTCAAGTCCTTTGACCCAAGTTCCTATGATACTTACTCGTACACGAACCTACCTAATGTAGTCACCGCCATTGAATTTGAACGGATACTCTCTGCAACCGGTCCGTTCATGGGACATCTGGTGCGCCCCTCGGATAACAAGGAACCGAACAAAATCGCTTGGTTTCAATGCATAGGATCAAGAGATATCAACCTCTGCGACCATGGGTATTGTTCTTCTGTCTGCTGTATGTATGCGATCAAACAGACACTCATCGCCAAGGAACACAGCGGCATCCCCATAGATTGTGCTGTTTTCTACATGGATATGCGTACTCACGGAAAGGATTTTGATCGATACTATGAGAATGCCCAGAAAAGCGGGGTCCGATTTATCCGATCACGGATCCACTCATTGAGTCAAATAGCCGGGACCGATGATCTTCTTGTTCGGTACGCAACAGAGGACGGGACATTGGAACAAGAGATTTTCGATATGGTAGTTCTTTCCACCGGCCTTGAAATAGACAAAAGTATCATCGAGCTTGCTGCTCGTCTTGGTATTAAACTTGACAATGACAATTTTTCACTGACAGACACCTTTCATCCCGTTGCTACTTCTGTCCCAGGCATCTATGCCTGTGGGGCTTTTTCCGGCCCCAAAGACATCCCCTCGTCAGTAACGGAAGCCAGCGCCGCCGCCTGTGCCGCCACAGAACATCTGGCACCGGTACGTTTTACCAGGACAAAGTCGCTTGACCTCCCCCCCGAGAAAGATGTCACAAGGGAAGCTCCACGCATAGGAGTCTTTGTATGTAATTGCGGGATCAATATCGGAGGCGTGATAAAAGTTCCGGAAGTAGTTGAATATGCGAGGACTCTTCCTAACGTGGCATATGTGGAAGAGAATCTTTTTACTTGCTCACAGGATACTCAGGAAAAAATAACGGAAGTCATAAAAGACAAAGGCCTTAACCGCGTGGTGGTGGCCGCTTGCTCCCCAAGAACCCATGAAAGCCTTTTTCAGGAAACCCTGATTAATGCCGGTTTAAACAAATATCTCGTTGAGATGGCCAATATCAGGAATCAGGACTCCTGGGTCCATTCGGAGGACCCGGATGCTGCCACAGAAAAGGCAAAAGATTTGGTCAGAATGGCTGTAGCAAAGACTGCGCTCCTCACCCCACTGAGGGAAACGGACCTGAACAACATCCGTTCAGCGCTTGTGCTGGGAGGGGGGGTCGCAGGGATGACTGCAGCCCTCTCCTTGGCGCGACACGGGTACCCCGTTCATTTGGTGGAAAAGTCGGAGGCCCTTGGTGGAAATGCGCTGAGACTTTATAAAACACATAAAGGCGAGGCGGTTGCCTCCTACGTGCAAGGTCTGGTAAGGGCGGTTGAGTCTGAAAAATTGATCACTGTTCACTTGGATTCGATAGTTACAAATGTAGATGGCTTTGTAGGCAACTTCAAAACAGATTTGAGTCACGGCTCATCCAGAGAGGTTATAGAACATGGTGTGGCTATCCTTGCGGTCGGGGCAAAAGAGTATGAGCCTAAAGAATATCTCTATGGAGAACATGATGCCGTAATGACCCATCTGGAGTTGGATTATCTCTTCCTTCATAACGATACCAGATTGGACGGAGTCAAAAACGTGGCCTTCATCCAATGTGTGGGATCCAGAAACCAGGAAAACCCCTATTGTTCCAAGGTTTGTTGCAGCCATTCCTTAGTCAGCGCTTTGGAACTCAAACGAAGAAAAAAAGACATCAATGTATACATATTCTACAGAGACATAAGGACTTATGGAAAAAGGGAAATACTCTATCGGGAGGCAAGGGAAAAAGGCGTCCTCTTTTTTCGGTATTCTTTGGATGAAAAGCCTGTGGTTAGTCCGAATGGGGATCGGGTGCAAATCGTGTTCAGAGACCCGGTGCTTGACCGCAGGCTCGCGGTTAATGCAGATATCCTCTGTTTGGCTACAGCTATCATATCTCATAGGGATCAGTCTCTTGCACAATTGTTTAAGGTCCCTTTAGACATGGACGGATGGCTCCTGGAGGCCCACCAAAAGCTGAGGCCAGTGGATTTTCCCAACGATGGCATTTTTCTCTGCGGGATGGCCCACTATCCCAAACCCATTGATGAAAGTATTGCACAGGCCAAGGCGGCGGCATCCCGTGCTCTCACAATTCTGGCCAAGGAAAAGATCAAGGTGGGAGGAATTGTCTCCCGAATCGTGCCCGAACTGTGTTCCGGGTGCTTCGGATGCGTCAATGTGTGCCCGTATGGTGCCATCACCTTTGATTATGATAAACAGATAGCCGTTGTAAATGAGGCGCTGTGCAAGGGCTGCGGTGCCTGTGCCGCAACATGCCCTTCAGAAGCCGTGATTCTTATGGGATTTGACAAGGAAGAGCTTTATGCCCAAATCACGAGCGCATTATCCGCTTAATGTAATAAGGAGACAAAGATGAAAACAATCGAATTTGAACCCAAAATAATCGCTTTCGTGTGTAACTGGTGCGCTTACGGAGCAGCGGATCTGGCCGGTGTGAGCCGCTTGCAATATCCCCCCAACATTCGGCTCATTCGCATCATGTGCTCGGCCACCGTCTCACCCCATTTTATCCTGAAAGCTTTTCAGAGCGGAGCGGACGGCGTCCTTGTTGGAGGGTGACATGTTGGAGATTGCCATTACCTGTATGGTAATTACATGACCGTCAAAAGGATCACTTTCCTGCAAGAGCTGCTTGCACTTATCGGATTGGAGGGGCGTTTACATCTGGAATGGATTTCCTCGGCAGAGGCTCAGAAATTTGTCCATGTGGTGACCGATTTTACAGAGAAGATAAGGGCCTTAGGCCCTAATCCCCTAAAAGAGAACCGCAGGCTATACACGCTGGAAATAGATTCGGACACGGAATCGGAGGAAACCATTTCCGTTAGTGGAGGGTAAAATGAAGGATCAGATTAAGCAATGGCTTCAGCAAGGGAAAGTGGATATATTTTTGGGGTACAAGATGGTCGAGGGGCATCCTCTTCCGCATTTTTTTGTCAAAGACAGGCTCTACGAAGTAGATGAGCTGGTCACGGGACCGATACGATACCCTCTTGAAAAATTAGCCATTAGACTGGCTGCCGAGGATCCAGAAGTAAAAATCGGCCTGCTTGTGCGTGACTGCAATCGCCGAGCCTTAAATGTTCTTTTCCTCTGGCACCAGCTGAACCCCGATAATGTAATGTCGATTCCAGTGAACTGCTGTCCTTCCAACCTCGCGGACCAGGCAAATTGCTCTTTACTAAAACCGGAAAAAGCAGGGCCTTACAAGGAGATGGTGGGGATAGACAACAATATAAGTATTGAAGAAGCCAAGGGATTCGACCAGGAAGAGCGACTTAGAAGGTGGACCTATGAATTTGATAAATGCATTAAATGCTATGGATGCAGGGACGCTTGCCCCGTTTGTTTCTGTAAGGAATGCAGCCTGGAACACCATGCTCTCGTAAAAACCGGTGACCTCCCGGTAGATATTCCTATTTTTCATCTGGTAAGGGCGGTGCACATGGCGGGTCGATGTATAGACTGCGGTTTATGTGAAGAGGCCTGTCCCATGGACATTCCATTGCGACTTCTTTACAAAATGGTCAATCAAATTGTGTTAAACGTGTTTAAATATAATCCTGGGATAGATTCGGTTCAGTCTCCTTTCAATATGTTAGGGGATGAAGTGACGCTGGAGCCCAAAGGATTGAACGCGGCGTGAGCGAGTATGATTAGAGCAAAAGCAGGAACGCAATCCCATTCTGGTCTTCTCCAAGGGGGTATGAGATGAACGGCAAAATTGTCCCATCTGTGTGTTCATATTGCGGCACAGGGTGCGGTGTTCTTTTCCAGGTGGTAAACGGAAAACTCGTGGGAACCATGCCACTAAAAACCCACCCTGTTAACGAGGGCAAACTGTGCATAAAAGGCTGGCACCTGCACGAATACGTGAACAGTCCCACTCGTCTGAGATCACCTCTCATTAAGATGAACGGACGATTTCGCCAGGCCACATGGGATAAAGCCCTTCATTTCGCTTCAGATAGGCTCAAGGCCATCATCGAAAAATACGGCCCTGACAGCGTTGGAGTCTTGGTTTCGGCTAAAATCACCAATGAGGAAAATTACCTCGCCCAAAAATTTGCCAGGGCAGCCATCGGCACTAACAATGTGGATCACTGCGCCCGTCTTTGACATTCCTCTACGGTGGCAGGGCTTGCCGCCTCGTTCGGTAGCGGAGCGATGACCAATTCCATCTCAGAAATTGAGGAGGCTGGCTGTATTTTCGTTATCGGCTCCAACACCACAGCTTGTCACCCTCTGATAGCACGCCGCATCATCCGGGGCAAAGAGAAAGGGGCCAAATTGATTGTTGCCGACCCCAGAAATATCCACTTAGCACGATTCGCAGATGTGGCCGTAAGACATCGTCTCGGCAGCGATGTGGCACTCCTTAACGGGATGATGCGGATCATAATCCACAATGACTGGCACGCGAAGCACTACATTATGGAAAGGACGGAGGAGTTTGAAGAATTCTGTCGGGTTGTCGAAACCTATCCCCCTGAAAAGGTAGAGAACATTACTGGCGTTCACCCTCGAGACCTTGAACGAATGGCTGAACTGTATGCCACCAACCCCCCTGGCTCTTTGCTCTATGCAATGGGCATCACTCAGCACACAACGGGTGTGGATAACGTCAAGTCCTGTTGCAATCTGGCCATGCTCTGCGGGTATGTGGGTATACGAGGCGGAGGGGTCAATCCATTGAGAGGTCAGAACAATGTCCAAGGCGCATGCGATATGGGAGGTCTTCCAAATGTTCTGCCCGGCTATCAGCCGGTGGGCGACCCTGAAGTCAATAATAGGTTTTCAACGGCCTGGGGAAGAAAAATCCCCGACCGGCCCGGTTTGACCATCACTGATATGGTTCCGGCTATGTTGGACGGAAAACTAAAGGCCTTATATGTAATTGGAGAGAATCCCAAATTAAGTGACCCTGATTGGAATCATTTTCACCATGCCCTGAAAAACCTCGATCTGCTAATTGTTCAGGATCTTTTCCTGTCAGAGACTGCGCAAGTAGCGCATGTGGTCTTTCCCGCTGCTTCGGCTGCTGAAAAGGATGGGACTTTCACTAATTCGGAACGCCGTTGCATGAGGATTAATAAAGCCATCGAGCCGCTTGGGGATTCCCTTCCCGATTGGGAAATCATCTGTAGATTCAGTAAAGCTATAGGTTACGACATGACTTACGACAGCCCCGAAGAGATTTTCCGGGAGATGGCCGCTTTGACACCAAAGCTTTATGGAGGCATGACTTATGGGCGTCTGGGGATCGAAGGCTTAATGTGGCCTTGCCCTGACAATGATCATCCCGGGACTCAATATCTTCATAAAGATGGATTCGCGAGAGGGAAAGGGAAGTTTCACTCCATTCATTACCGCCCCCCTGCGGAAAGCCCCGACGATGAATTCCCATATTTCCTCACTACCGGCAGGATGTTTGCTCATTTTCACACCGGGACCATGACAAGGATATCACCCCACCTTGATGTTCAGCAACCGAAGGGTTACGTGGACATCAACCCAAAAGACGCGGAAGCCTTGGGTGTTAAAGAAAGTGATGTTCTGCTTATCTCTTCGCGGAGAGGCGAAATGGAGGTCCCAGCCAGGCTAACGACCTCGGTAGAACCTGGGGTAGTTTTTATGCCCATTCATTTTGGAGAAAGCCCCACAAATATACTCACAAATGCCGATGCCTTCGATCCTTTAGCCAAGATTCCAGAATTTAAGGTGAGTTCCGTGAAGATCAAGAAACTTTAGTAGGTGGGGCCATGCCAGGTATTTAAACACCGCTGTCTGAGCATCTCACGCTGCAAATCCTATCCCTCTCAGTTTTTTTCATCTGTATCGTCAACTTTAGGCAGGGGTATCTTAAAAAACTCGATGCCTTCCTTTTTCAGGGTCTTTTCCTCGTCGGCAGTGGCCGATCCGCGGATATTCCTGCGCTCTGCCACCCCATAATGCATCTTCAATGCCTCGGCGGCAAACCTGGTCCCCACATCTTCAAAATTTTTGTGAAAATAGTCCACAATCTCTTTTGCAAGTTTCCGGTAATCAATCTGGTCATTGGATACCGGTTTTTCCGAACCCGAGGTCTTGACGGCAACAGGCGAAATCACCCTCCTTACACAGGTATCATCGCAATAAGGGCAGCTGATAAGACCTTCTTTGTTCTGCTGCTCGAAGGATTCATGGCTGTCAAACCACCCTTCAAAGACATGTCCATTGGAACAAGATAAATCAAACACTATCATCTGCGGTTTTTTCCTCCATCAGGGATTTCAACAGCTCCAGGTTTATCTTATCCCAGTCGATCCCCTGCTCGTTGCGGCCCTTAGGCGTTTCAATCAACATGGGCAGGTCTTTAAGCCGGGAATCCCGTAAGAAAAAAGAAATGCCTTTTTTACCTATTTTACCATAACCGGGGTGTTCGTGTCTATCTACCCTCATACCTCGCTCCCGCTTCGAGTCATTTAAATGCACCAATTTCAAGCGCTCGAGCCCTATGATCTCATCAAATTCCTTCATCAATGCCATATATGTCTCGTGTGTACGAAAATCATAGCCTGCGGCAAACACATGACAGGTATCGAGACAGAGACCCAGGCGCTCTTTGCTGTCCGTCTTTTCAATGATCTCGGCGAGGTGCTCAAAACGATATCCCAAATTCGTCCCTTGCCCTGCCGTCGTCTCAAGAAGCAGATGCACTCTGAAACGGCCACAGCGGTCGTATATCCTGTCGAGCATCTCCGAGACTCTCCTGATACCCACATCCACCCCCTCATGCAAATGGGCTCCGGGATGTATAACCAGATAGGGTATCCCGAGCCTCTCCGCTCGGTTCATTTCATCAAAAAGGGCTATAAAGGACTTTCGCCGGATCTCGGCGAGAGGAGAAGCGGGGTTGATGAGGTAGCTATCGTGGGCGGCCACGGTTTCAATTGAGGTCTCTTCCCGTGCCCTCCAAAAGGCGTGGACCTGCGCCGGTGAAAGTGCCTTTGTGTTCCACCTGGTGGTGTTTCTGGTGAATATCTGAATAACGCTGCACCCTACCTCTTTGCCCCGGTATAAGGCCCTGTCAAGACCCCCGCTGATAGACATATGGGCCCCAAGTAGCGGCATCTCCTATCTTTCAGTGTAAAGCACAGCCAGAATCTTAGTCTCCCTGTCGCCGTGGCATTTCACGAGATGAGGCACGGTCGAGTCATAGTAAATGGCATCACCCGGCTCAAGAAGATGGATCTCGTCCCCAAGCCTGACCTCCATGATGCCGTCCAGCACGTAGATAAATTCCTGTCCGTCATGGGTGGATCTTTCTTCCTCGGTCTCCGCCGGAATGAGGGTAACCAAAAAGGGCTCCATATGTCGGTCCTTTTTGTGTGGGGCCAGGGAGACATACTCGTAACCGTAGCGCTTGCCTTTTTTTGAGTCATACCTTGAGATGACCTTCCCCCCATCCCTCCGCACAATCGTAAAGGCCCTGTCCTCTTCCCCTGAAATAAAATATCCCACTTTCATATCCAAGGCCTTGGCCAGTTTGATGACCGTGCCCAGCGGAGGGGCCGCCGAACCCGCCTCAATTTCTTCAAGGAAGGACTCTTCTATGCCGGTCCTCTGGGAGATATCCTGAAACGTCAAACCGCGACTCTCCCTGACAGACCTGACCCGCTCACCCACATTGATCTGGACATCCTCCTGGGGCGGCTCACTGCTGATGCTGTCCATGAATTTCTTTTCTTCTTCTCCATGGGCAAACTGGTTGCTCAGGTCAGTCAGGAAATCCTCGTATGCATCCCTTTGTCCCTTCTTTTCTTTTTCTTCTTCCATGACCGGATAGCCCGCTGCTAATGGTTCAATCCTTGTTGTTCATACCAGCCGAAATCAGGGCGCTTCCGCTCCCTCAATCCCCTGGTGGAGTAATCGGTCAGGGTCGACGCCTTTAATTAGCGGCCCTTTTCAACAAACTGAGCGCCCCTGTCCATCGCTTTCATATTCATATCTATCATCTTATGATATCGGCGGTCAAGGGCCGGATACAGGGCCTTTTTGAGGGATCTCAGGTGAACCACCCCGCTCTTTTGCACTGCCGCGCCAAGCACAACCATGTTGGCCAGTCTTTCATTCCCTACTTCCAGGGCCAGTTCACGACTTGGCACACTGAGAGTCTGAAGCCCCCTGAAGCGGATCTCTTCCTCGGGCACCAGTGACGCATTCACCACAAGAAGGCCGCCCTTCCGTACTCTGGGTCCGAACTTCTCTAAGGAGGGCAGATTCATGACAATGGCGCAAACCGGCCTTTGAATGATAGGAGACCCGATTTCCCGGTCTGAGACCACCACCGTGCAATTTGCAGTGCCCCCCCTCATCTCCACGCCATAGACCGGCATATAGGTGACCTTTTTCTTTTCCCTGATGGCTGCATAGGCAAGGATATTCCCCATCACCATGACGCCCTGCCCGCCAAAGCCAGCAATAATACAATCAAAATACATTACACCTTTCCTCCCTCAGTCGCACCATGACCCGCTGGAATAATGGAACCCTTGGCCCTCTGATCCCAACTTCCTATTCTATCGGCTTAGCCCAGACCTCTCTTCAAACGCCTGATGCATTATCCTCTTTAAATATGCCAAGGGGGAAATATGGAACCATTTCCTCTCCTATCCTCCTGGTCGCCCGCTCTGGAGACATCTTCCAGTTGGTTGGACAAGCGGAGAGAAACTCCACGAAAGAAAAACCTTTCCCTTTGATCTGTGTCTCAAAGGCCCGCCTCAATACTTTCTTGGCCCTCATAAGGTTTTTGGGATTGTCCACAGCAACCCTTGCCACAAAGGTCGTCCCTGTCAGCTCCGCCATTACCTCTGCCATCTTGATGGGGTACCCGTTTGTCCCGGGCTCACGACCGAAAGGCGTGGTAGTGGTTTCCTGCCCTTCCATGGTAGTGGGGGCCATCTGGCCCCCTGTCATACCGAATACGGTGTTGTTTACAAACACCACGGTAATGTGCTCCCCACGATTTGCCGCATGGACAATCTCCGCAGTTCCAATGGCCGCCAAGTCCCCATCGCCCTGGTAGGTAAACACAAAATTTGAGGGGCAGGCCCTTTTGACCCCGGTTGCTACTGCGGCGGCCCGGCCATGAGGCGCCTCCAAGACATCCACATCCATATAATCATAGAGGAACACCGAGCAACCTACCGATGCCACACCAATAGTGCTGCCTCTCAGTTTGTACCTGTCAATGCATTCGGCGACCAGCCGATGGATAATGCCGTGATGACACCCCGGGCAAAAGTGAAATGGAACATCAACGAGGGCTTTTGGTCTTTTGAATATCTGTTTCATTTTTTTACCCTTTTATTGTATACTTTTTTTATTTCTTCCAGGAGTTCGTCAGGCGATGGGATGGAACCGGGGGGACGACCGTAAAAGTCCACCTGGTTTTTCTTGTGGCCCACCGCCAACTTCACATCTTCCACCATCTGCCCTGTGTTCAATTCCACGGCCATAAAATTCCTGACTTTATGCGAAAGCTTGTCAAGTGCTGCGTACGGAAAAGGATACAGCGTCACGGGTCTGAAAAGCCCTACCTTCATGCCTTTGTCCCTGGCCATAGCAACGGTGGACTTCAGTATTCTTGCAACAGACCCGAAAGCCACCACCACAAGTTTCGCTCCTTCCAGAAACTCCACCTTGTACATGATTTCGCGCTTCATACGCTGGTATTTTCTATAAAGCCTCCAGTTGTGCTCGGTCAGTTCGCCTTCTGAAAGATAAAGGGATTTGAGAAGCCGGGGGCTCCTGCCTTTGGCGCCGGTCAGTATCCAGTCTTTCTCCCCCTTTTTTTTCCGGTACTTATGCCTCCGGAGCGGCTCCTTCATTTGGCCCAGCAGCGCATCGCCTAAAACAACCACAGGGTTTCTGTATTTGTCTGCCAGATCAAATGCCTTCATGGTAAGATCATAATTTTCCTGAACCGAATAGGGTGCCAGCACGATAGTCCTGTAGTCGCCATGCCCTCCTCCCCGGGTGGCCTGAAAGTAGTCTCCCTGGGAAGGGGAGATGCCGCCGAGCCCCGGCCCGCTCCTACTCATGTTTATAATCACCCCCGGGATCTGGCTTCCGCACATGTAGGAAATGCCTTCCTGCTTCAGGGAAATTCCCGGGCTGGAAGAGGAAGTCATGGCCCGGGCGCCCGTGGCCCCGGCTCCCAACATCATGTTGATGGAAGCTATCTCACTCTCCGCCTGGATGAATGTCCCGCCCACCTCGGGCAAATGTCTGGACATATACTCCGGGATATCGTTCTGGGGGGTTATGGGATACCCAAAATAAAAACGGCATCCTGCCTCAATCGCCCCCATTGCAATGGCCTCATTGCCCTTGACGAATTCTATCTCTGCCAATGCTCCTCTCCTGTTTGCACGTTTGACTTTCAGTATGCCAGTCTGAGCCAAGACTCATATAAAAGGCCCGGCCCCTGTCAAAACGATTTCAGCTTCAGGGATTCCGAAAGGACTGGAAACGCTCTCTCGCTATTAGCTCCGCCTGCCTGCCATCAGATCATTTGAAGACAGTAATAACCACATCCGGGCACATCTCCGCACAAAACGTACAGCCCGTGCAAGCCTCCATATCCTGAACCTCCGCCACAGGATAACCGGATCTGTTGATCCTGGAACTTACCCTAAGAATCCCCTTGGGGCAGGCCATGACGCAGAGCCCACATCCTTTGCAACGTTCCTCTCTGAATTTAACTTTGGCCATGGTTGTGAGATTCAATTGCGCTTCTATTATGTTTCAAGGACAAAAATCACTTCCATCCTCACCCGATACTCGGCGATCTTCCCATCCTCCACCGCCACCCGCTGCTCTAAGACCCTCATCCCTGTAATGTTTCTCAGAGTACGATTGGCCCTTTCAAAACCGGCCCTAATGGCATCATCAAAGCTTACAGGGGAACCTCCGATGATCTCCGTCACCCTGGCAACGCGCTGTTCCATAGAATAACCTCCTGTTGCTTGATCTCCCTCTCCCCCCTCACCTTTATATAGACACAGGTCGTTGACATCCCTCCCCCTCCAGGATTTTCGCCGGATGATCCCAATCTATCCGGGTAAGCAGGGCATCGTTATTTGTCATATCCTCCCAGAGAAGGGTAGTCAGCCTGGCATAAATGGGTCCGGGGACTTCTTCCCCGATTCGCCTTCCGTCATAGGCGACAACCGGTACAATATTTAAGGAGGTACCGGTGAGAAACATTTCTTTAGCTTCATAGGCCTCTTCGGGTCTGATATTGGCGAATATCACATCTTTGATGATGCCTTCCTCCACAAGGCGCTTTGCAAGCTCAAATATACGACTTGCAGTAATACCTGAAAGGGTCCTTTTAAATCCGGGGAACTTTAAAACCCCGTCCTGTGTGAATACTCCTACGTTTTCCGTTGAACCCTCCGCAATAAAGCCCTCTTCATCCAAGCCTATGGAATACCGGCAACCGGCCCTCAGCGCATCGAGCTTCATGAGGACATTGGGCAGGTAGTTGCATGATTTGATATTTGCAAAGAAAGCCTTCTTGATGGGAACAGCGCTTGTCACCACCCCGATTCCTTCCTCATAGCATGAGGCAGGCAAAGGCCGAAAGCGAATCACATTGATGTAAAGCTGGGGTCCAATGCAATCACTCGGGTCGGTACTGAAGCTGCCAGGTCCTCTCGACAAGACCACCCTTATCAGGCACTCTTTCTCCCCACCCATCACTACCAGTGCCTTGATGAGATCCCGCACCTCTGTGTAATCCGGGGGCAAATGGAGTGAAATGGCCCGAGCTGATCGCTCCAGACGTTCCAGGTGCGCTTCCATCTGGTAGATATTTCCCCGCACGCATCTCATTACATCGAATACACCGTCTCCACGGTGCACCAGATGATCGTCAATGGGAATCAGCATCAGATGCGGATCAGTGGTGGCGCCTTTCCACTGGCTGCAGTACATGGCCAGATACTCTTCCTGCCAAGGCTTTGGCTCTTTCTCAAGTTCCCGAAAGAAATTCTCTTTGGTAATCAATGGCATCTTCATTTCACATGGCTTAAAAAACTCACCCGGAAAAGAGGTGAGTTGCAGAGCCTTACGGGAGATTTATCAGGGCACAGAGCCGATTCCTTGACACGTCCCCGGAGTCAAACTACTATAGCATCTGTCAGTTTGCCATTTTAAAAGCCTCGTTAATGGGACGGCCTGTTTTCGAAAAAGCCAAACCGCAATCTATAGCCCCAATTACTGCTTGAAAAGCTAAACGATAGCATAATAAAAATCAACGAATTTTTCCTCTACATCTTCGGTTCATCCGACTAAAGCGTACTTGCTATGTGGAAATGGCTTTAAGAAGGGCATAAAGTCTTTTCTTCGATTCCGGGTCTCCCGGGCTGGTATTTTTCTGCGCCCTCCCGACAGTCACTCAGAAAAGACTTTACGCCCTTTGATGAGAATAACAGATTAACTTTCAAGGCATGCAAAAACCGGATGAACCACATCTTCTTTTCATACTGCCAGGAAAGGACTATGCTCCATGGATGACAAACAGTATCTGGTCGATGAACTTAATGTCAAAGATACCTGGAGGATGTTTCACATCCTTGCGGAATTCGTGGAAGGCTTTGAGGTCATGCCTGAAGTGTACCCGGCGGTGACAATCTTCGGCTCAGCGCGGTGCAAGCCCCAGAGCAAGACCTACAAGACCACCCACAGGCTGAGCAGATTGCTGGTTGAAAACGGGTTCAACGTCATCTCCGGAGGAGGCCCCGGCGTCATGGAAGCGGCCAATAGAGGCGCCTCAGAGGCTGGCGGCAAGTCGGTGGGCCTTCACATACACCTACCGAGCGAGCAAAAGCCAAATGAATATGCCAATGTGCGACTTGAATTCAAGTACTTTTTCATAAGGAAGGTGATGTTCGTCAAGTATGCCGTGGCCTATGTGATCTTGCCAGGCGGTTTCGGAACCCTTGACGAACTCTTCGAGGCCCTCACCCTGATTCAGACGAAACGGATCCGTTCTTTTCCCGTGATCCTCATGGATTCTGGCTTCTGGAGCGGGCTCATGGAGTGGCTCAAGAATACTCTGATCAAGAGAAAGACCATATCAAAGAACGACCTGGATATCTTCCAGGTAATTGATACGCCAGAAGAAGCGGTGGAGATTATCAAAAGAATCGTAGTTGTCTGAGTTTGGACTCTAAAGAAAGGAATATTATCAGAGAAGGGGCCCGCTATTTCAACATAGGGCTGACGGAGGCCCAGCTGGATCTCCTAGGCGTATACCTGGATGAGCTTGTCAGATGGGCTCAAAAGGTAAACCTGACGGGGCCCTCTTCAAGGGATCGAATCATCCGGGAGCTTCTGCTCGATTCTTTTGCCCCTTCCCCTTTCCTCCCCCGCGAGGGACATTTCCTTGATGTAGGATCGGGCGCGGGGTTTCCCGCAATTCCTCTCAAGATTTGCCACCCGGACCTAAACGCCTATCTTCTGGAAGCCAGGCAAAAGAGAGTGAGTTTCCTGAAACAGGTGATCAGAGTTATGCACCTGAAGCAGATATCCGTGATTCGGGGTAGGATCGATAAGTCCGAAGGGCTTCTTCGGCAAAAGGGGTACAAACTCATCACAGCCCGTGCATTAGCCCCCCTTAACCGTACGCTCCTGTGGTGCTCCCCTTTTCTGGGAAAGGAGGGTATTCTTGTGTGCTTTCAGGGCAGCCATTTTGGCAAGGCTCTGGAAGAAAGCAGAAAAGTCATAGGAGAAACCGGACTCTCTCTCATAACATGCAAACCTTACACCTTGCCCGGCATAACTTCTCAGAGGCATCTCCTTGTGTTCCGGAGGACCTGAGCCCCCTATTTTCTCAATGCGTCCAGAATAATTGCCAGTTGTAGATCAATGTATTTTTCAAGGGTAAGCCGATGCTTGAAGTGCCACCTTTTGAGAACCCACATGTGGGCCATCATTATGATGTTGTAAGCCATCAGGTCCACGTCCACCTCTTTAAAGACGCCCCTTTGGATGCCCTCATTGATGATTTTAGAAAAAATTTTGCATACATCAACCTCAAGCTTCATAACGGAGGATCTGGATGCCTTGTCCAAAGAGCTGGATTTCTGATATATCAGCAATGCCTTCTCCCTCTGCTGGTTTACCACCCTAAAATAGAGGATCACAGCGATGGCAAGCTTTTCTTCAGGGTCATCCACATCCCTGATCTCCGCGGTCAAGCTGTCCTGAAAAATCCTCAGGACATCCTCCATGATAAGCCGCATGATTTCCGATTTCTTCTTCACGTAATGATACGTGACAGGCAGGGCAACACCAGCTTTTTCGGAGATCTCTTCTATTGAAGTGGCGGTGAAGCCTTTTTTGGCATAGAGGGCGCTGGCCACATCAATAATCTTTCTCCTCACCTTGTCGGCGGCGGTAATCTGATCAAGGACCGTGAGCTTTCGTTTTGTCTCGTCCATTTGGCGCTTACCCCTGAGCACACCCAGAAAGGTAAAGGGCAGGTATTCCTGCCCTTTCACCCCTCTTATTTCTGATATTTAAAGGATACATTTACCCTTGCCCTAAAACTTGTGACCTTTCCGTTATCTATGGTCATATCCAGCCTCGTGATCTCCGCAATCCTCAGGTCTTTCAATGATTCACTGGCCGTCTCCACAGCTGTCTTTGCAGCCTCCTCCCACGAAGTGTCGCTCGTGCCGACAAGTTCTATGATCTTGTAAGTGCTCCCAGCCATCTGTATCCTCCTTTTTTCTGTTTGTTATTGGTGATGAGCCCCAAGCCGTATAAGTCCCACCCCCTTTCATTTCAGCCCAGGTTCACAGGGCCTCCTTACTGATATGCCAAAGCCTCCTGTGGCTCCGCTCACTGCGATCAAACCACCATTTACCCGACTGTGGAATAACAATCGATTTTGAACAATACAATTTAATTCTACCAAAATATTCCGTCTCTCACAACTTCATATTTTCCAGGGTCGGTTTGTGAAGGCCACTAAAGGTTCAGATGCAATACCAGGTGAAGCCATGCTGACCTATTTTGAGCAGATCTGACTCTTACTGGTTATGGAAGTAAATCATTTTATCAATTTTCATTGAAGGCACATATTATCTTGACTTCTGCTAACATTTTACTTAATATGCAGCCCTAATAATGCTCTCATTAACATTGAATGAAAGGAGGACGTATGGCAACTGTTAAACAAATCCAGTTTAGATTGCGGCTTGCGAAAAAAACATTAGCGAGGGCTAACAAAGAAGTCACAGCTACAAAAGCCAAGATCAAAAAATTAGAAGCACAGCTCAAAAAGGCTAAAGCGGCCGCAAAAAAGCAGGCGCCAAAGAAAAAAGTCGCCAAAAAGAAGGTCGCCAAGAAAAAAGTCGCCAAGAAAAAGGTGACCCGCAAGAAGAAGAAATAGATTTTATTTCCATTTCTTCAGGATCAGAACGAGTTGTGGGGGCAGCAGGCAGCCTCTCACAAGGGGGTTAACTGTTTTCCGATAAAGCCCCACGCCTCCAGTTGTGCCCTCATCCTTTTTCGGTGACTGCCCTGCCAGTAGTACCGCCCGCATGAAGGGCAGACACGGATACCGGACACATCCTGATAAAAGACGTATTCAGGCACGTTCTCACGTGCCTTTTCTTTTTCTACCTTTTCCAACAACGTATTGCAGACCAGGCATCGGGTGAACCACTTGGCCGGTAAAGGTTTGAGAGGCGCCTTTTCTTTCAATTCAATAATTTGCTTTCCAACACGATCTGCATTGATCAACAGTGCATCCGCATACCGCACAGCCGTTTCCCTGCGGCGGGTCAGCAGTCGCCTGCCCTCCATGACGCTCTGATCCAGCGCCCCTGCCGGATAATAGGATTGATAATAGGTGTCATAGCCCAAGATCCTGAGCCATTTGGCAAGCTTGCCCAGCATGGTATCACATACAAACCGCACTTGATCCTCCGGAGCTTACATCCCGAAATATTCCCACTCCCGGATGCCTCCCATCGCGGCATCTGGCACAAATGGATCCTTGAGCTGTTGACCGGAAGCTCCAATTATTATAGATAAAAGCGGGCGGGGCCACAATGCCCTCCTCTCAACAATAAAACCCCAACATCAGACTGACGAGACAGATCCAAGGAGCCATGCGTAGTAGTAGGCCGAACCTGTTATCATCCAAGCAGAATAAGAAGGCCAAATAAACCAATAGACCAAACAGACGAGGCAAGCCAAGCAGATGGACAAGATTGTCATAGAAGGCGGTTATGCACTTGAGGGAAAGGTCCAGGTTAGCGGCGCAAAAAACGCCGCCCTTCCCGCACTTTCAGCTTGTCTGCTAACTCCTGGGACACACCGCCTTCATCATATTCCCCGTCTAAAGGACGTTTATACCATACGAAAAATCATGGAAAAATTGGGGGTCCGGTTCACCGAAAACGGGGATGAGCTGGAGGTGAATACAGACCACCTGGACTGCTACGAGGCGCCCTACGAACTGGTAAAAACCATGAGGGCCTCCATCTTGCTCCTTGGTCCCCTCCTGGCAAGGTATGGACGGGCCAGGATCTCCCTGCCGGGAGGATGCGCCATAGGGGCCCGGCCCGTGAACCTGCACCTGAAAGCGCTGGCATCCATGGGGGCTGAGTTGACACTGGAGCAGGGTTACATCAACGCCCGATGCAGGCGGTTGAAAGCCGCGGAAATATTCTTTGACATACCAACGGTAACAGGGACGGAGAATATTATGATGGCTGCAGCCATGGCCAGCGGCCATACTGTCCTAAGGAATGCCGCCAGGGAGCCGGAAGTGCAGGACCTTGCTACGATGCTTCGGAAAATGGGCGCACATATCCAAGGGGATGGGACCGACACCATCCATATCATTGGAGTAGAACACCTAAATCCTGCAACTCATGCCATCATACCTGACAGGATCGAGGCCGGAACATTTGTCATAGGTGCGGCCATGACAGGAGGAAATGTGGTGGTGGAAGGATCTCGTCCAGATCACCTGAAGGCGGTCATCGAGAAGGTTCGATCTGCCGGGGCCGAGATCCACCTGACCGGTGAGGGGCTTCATGTGGAGGGACCAGAGACCATCCACAGCGTTGATATTAAGACCATGCCGTTTCCCGGATTCCCCACTGACCTCCAGGCACAGTTTATGGCTCTCATGTGTATCGCTCAAGGCTGGAGCATGATCAGGGAAACAATTTTTGAGAACCGTTTCATTCACGTAAGTGAGCTTAGAAGAATGGGTGCTGACATCGAAATTAATGGAAGCCAGGCCCTTGTGCGGGGAAAAGACCGCCTCCTTTCCGCCCCTGTGATGGCTACGGATCTCAGGGCAAGTGCCTCCCTGATCCTGGCCGGACTTGTGGCCGAAGGAGGAAAAACCGAAGTCCACCGAATTTACCATCTGGATAGGGGTTACGAGGCCCTGGAAGATAAATTCCGGCAGTTAGGCGCCCACATCTGGCGTGAAAAGGCCTGAATGCGCCTTACACAATAGTGACAGCAATTCAGCAGGAAATATGTCATCGCCCCCTTATTCCTCTACTACTGGGCTTCGCCGGGGGCATATTCATATCACACGAATTCCTGAACGCCAATCCAGGCTGCGGCCTGCTGTCACTTGCCCTTTGCGTCTTTTTCCTGCTTGTCCTTCAGTTTGTCTCCCGGCGGTTCAAGTTTCCATTAATCCTTATAGTATTCCTGATGGCCGGGATCCTTCTCGGCCGCTCATCACACCCTCCTTCCCGGTTACTCCCCCTTGCAGGAACCAAACGGAAAGTGACCATTGAAGGGGTCCTCCTGGAGCCTCCGAAAATCATAAACCAGAACGGCAGCCTGAGGGTGAGGGCCAATAGGATTTTTTCTTCCTGGGGAACGCTCAATGTGAACGAAGATCTCCTTGTCAAGGTCTACGGCCACGTTCCCGTCCTGAGATGTGGCGAAAAAATAAGGTTCCCGGCCCGATTGAAACCATTCAAAAATTTCAACAACCCTGGTTGCTATGACTATGAATTGGCCATGAAGCTGAGGGGAATATCCTGCGGGGCATCTGTCACAGATGGGAGGCGCATCGTCCCCATGGGCCCGGGCCAATTGCCCTTCCCCGGCAGGATTATGGAAAAACTTAGGCAGCCCGTGAGAGATCTTTCTGCAAAAGTGCTAGACGGCGACAGGCAAGCCCTCTTGAGGACCCTCCTCCTCGGTGAAAGACAAAGCATTACTCCCAGGCTCAGGGAACTTTTTAACAGAAGCGGGCTTGGCCATGTTCTTGCTGTATCCGGCCTTCACATTGGACTCCTGGCCTGGTGTTCTTTTTTCTTTTTCAAAGGGCTCCTCTCCCGGTCTTATACTCTCACGCTACGAATCGATATCCGTAAGGCCGCGGCACTGATAACCATGCTCCCCGTCATTGCCTACACGCTCCTTGCCGGGTTTCAGGTATCGAGCCAACGGGCCATGATCATGGTGCTGGCCTACTTGTGCTCTCTGGTTATGGACCGCGAGAAGGAGACCTGGTCTACCCTTGCCCTGGCAGGCCTTATCATATTGGCGCTGGAACCTCTCGCACTTTTTAGCATCTCTTTTCAACTCTCTTTTGCAGCCGTAACAGGCATTCTATGGTTAACTCCCGCCATAATGGACAGGGTGCCAAATGTGAGCGATAGGTGGCCTCTTTTTCGGAAAGTCTTCCGTAACCTGGTAGGGCTTGCAGCAGTGAGTCTTTCCGCTAATATTTTTCTTTTCCCCATCCTGGCGTTTTAC
The DNA here is from genome assembly GCA_029933075.1 of Deltaproteobacteria bacterium. Taxonomy (GTDB): domain Bacteria; phylum Desulfobacterota; class DSM-4660; order Desulfatiglandales; family Desulfatiglandaceae; genus JAOZOW01. Next base: position 25,226 of record JAOZOW010000030.1, read on the forward strand.
TTTCACAGGATCTCGTTGACCGCGATCCCTGCAAATATCACCCTCATCCCGGTACTGGGGGGGTGGGTCATTCCTCTCGGTTTCATGAGCGCAATCACCCTGCCCCTGTCTGAACCGGTCGCCTCACTGTTCCTTCGGGCAAGTGGCTGGGGTCTCCACACCATGATAGGTATAGTCCGTTTCTGGTCCGATCTTTCCTGGTCCAGTCTCTGGGTGCTCACGCCGAGCTTGTTAGAAATGCTGCTCTACTATGCCCTTCTTTTCTGCCTGTTCTTCTTCAGGCGCACCTGTTGGGCAAGACGGGCTGTTGTCGTACTTGCCCTCCTTTTGCTGGCAGACGCCGGATACTGGATCCACCGGGTAAAATATAACCACGATCTCCGGGTGACTTTCCTTGATGTGGGACAAGGCAGCGCTGCCCTAATTGAATTGCCGGGAGGGAAAAAGATGCTCATAGATGGAGGGGGGTTTCCAGGGGGCCACTTTGACGTAGGCAGGATGGTGGTAGCCCCCTTCCTGTGGCACTCCAAGATCTGCCGGATCGACTATCTGGTGTTGAGCCACCCCCAGGCGGACCATATGAACGGGCTTCGGTTCATTGCGGCACAATTCGCCCCCAGGGAGTTCTGGTCCAATGGAGACACGGTTTCAACGGCTTCTTTCAGGGAATTGGTACAGATCATTAACTCAAAGAAGATCAAAAAATACCTGCCTGAAGAACTGAAGAAAGGAAGGATGATAAACGGCGCTCACGTAGAAGTGCTCCACCCCATGCCGGGGAGCGGGGTGCTCGAAGAATCCCATACAAGCAACAACCTGAACAATCGCTCCCTTGTTCTCAGGATCTCCTACGGTGGGAAGTCGTTTATGTTCCCCGGCGACATCGAGAAGGATGCCGAGAAAACCCTGATCCTACGATATGGAGACCGCCTCAGGAGCGATATCCTTCTCGCTCCTCATCACGGCAGCAATACCTCCAGTTCGCTGCTCTTTCTCAAAAAAGTCAGGCCCCAGGCATGTATTATTTCGGCACGGGGTGCACACTTCGGCTTTCCCCACCCGAAAACCCTTGAAAGGCTTAGGAAAATCGGATGCAAAGTCCTGAGAATAGACCGCTGCGGGGCTGTTCGGTGCAGGGCCGGACCGAACCTCCTTGAGATATCCACTTTTCTCGGTAAATA
>JAOZOW010000031.1 GCA_029933075.1 Deltaproteobacteria bacterium
CTTTCAAGTATGATTAATAAAAGCTTGACCAACTTCGAAATATTAACAAAGAATCATTTAGCTATCAAGCTGGAGGTAAAATGTCAATGCTGAGACGTCAGGCAGCAATGGGGGTCCCCGCCGTGAGAGGTAGGGTATTTCAGCAGATTGCCGCAAAAGGATCGGGAGGCATAAAGGGGCGAATGAACTCCCCCTGGCACATGGACAAAAAAGAATTGCCAAGGAAGCTACATTTTTGTATTTTCCAATTTGAGGTATGCATAGGTGTCGATGCCTGAACAATTTTCTGAAAGAGGAAATACTACTGTGGCAACCAACAGCACAGCCCACAACTCGGACAGGATGACCTCCCTTTATGAGATCACCGAGGCCATCCATTCTTCATTGGACATGAGGAAGTCCCTTTACAAGGTGCTGGATCTCTTGTCGGAGCACTTAGGCATGGGCAGGGGGTCCATAACGCTCTTGAACCCCGAGACCTCGGAGATCCATGTAGAGGTGGCCCATGGCATATCATCCATAGAAAAGACCAGGGGGCGTTACAAACTGGGGGAGGGAGTAACGGGGCGCGTGATTGAATCGGGGCGTCCCATGGCCATTCCCCATATCAACGAGGAGCCCCTGTTTCTGGACCGAATGGGAGCCAGGAGCCGCATGGACAAATCCAAGATCTCCTTCATCTGCGTTCCCATTAAAGAGGGTGGCCGGGTAGTGGGGGCGCTCAGCGTGGACAGGGCCTCTGAGAGCGCCTCCTGCCTTGATGAGGATGTCCAGTTTCTCACAGTCATCAGCAGTCTGATCGCACAGAAGGTGAGCCTGCTGGACAAGATCAACAGGGAGAGGGACAAGCTGAGGGAGGAGAACATCCGTCTCAGGAGGGAGCTGGACAAGAAATACAGTTTTACGAACATTATCGGGAACAGCCGCAAGATGCAGGAAGTCTTCTACCTCATCACCCAGGTGGCCAAGAGCAATGCCAATGTTCTGCTCCTGGGGGAGAGCGGTACGGGCAAGGAGCTGGTGGCCAACGCCATACACTACAACAGCCTCCGGGCGGACAAGCCGCTGGTAAAGGTAAACTGTGCGGCGCTCCCGTCCAACCTTGTGGAGGCTGAGCTGTTCGGGTATGAAAAGGGCGCCTTTACCGGCGCCGTAAACCAGAAGGCGGGAAAATTCGAACTGGCCAACGGTGGAACCATCTTCTTGGATGAGATCGGCGCCCTTGCTCTGGAAAGCCAGACCAAGCTGCTCAGGGTCCTTCAGGAGAGAGAGCTGGAAAGGCTGGGGGGGACCAGGAGCATCAAGGTCAATATCAGGCTCATCGCCGCAACCAACCAGGACCTGGCAGGAGCGGTGGAAAATGGCACGTTCCGTGAAGATCTCTTTTACCGGCTGAACGTGTATCCCATTTACCTGCCTCCTTTGCGGGAAAGAGAGGCGGATGTTCTTCTGTTAGCGGATTATTTTCTGGAAAAATATGCATCAGAGTACGGCAAGGATATAAAAAGGATTTCCACTCCGGCAATAGAGGCGTTGACCCAGTATCACTGGCCCGGTAATGTGAGGGAGCTGGAAAACTGCATGGAAAGGGCGGTGCTGCTCTGCGATGACCATGTGATTCATAGCTACCATCTGCCGCCAACGCTCCAGACAGCCAAGGAGACGGGCACGCAACAGATACAGTCTCTCAAGGACGCGGTGGAGCGGTTTGAAACCGAGCTGCTTATCGATGCCCTGAAGTCCAGCCGGGGCAATATGCGAAAAGCTGCAAAGGCCCTCCATACTACGGAGAGGATCTTCGGGTACAAAGTAAGAAAATACGGCATCAATCCCAGGCAGTACAGATGATGCCGAAGACAACATGTGCACCGTTTGGCTTTTTGTTGCATGAACCCCGGGCCTGTGCTAAGAAACCTCCCCGGAGCGAGGGAACGAAAGGGAGAGGGCGGTGAAGGTTGAAAATCATACTATTTTTGTCCAGACTACTGCTGGCACGGATATCCTGGATCTCACAGGGCGGGTGTCAGAGGTGCTGGGGGAGTCTGCCGTCCGGAACGGTTCCGTCCATCTCTTTGTTCCCGGTTCCACTGGCGCACTGACCACCATTGAGTATGAAAGCGGAGTTGTCAACGATCTAAGGCAGGCCATAGAGCGGATGGCCCCGGAAGACATCCCATACGAACACAATAAGAGATGGGGCGATGGAAACGGTTATTCGCATGTTCGGGCTGCGCTCATTGGTCCCTCACTGACTATTCCTGTCATAGAAGGCAGGATGGCGCTCGGGACATGGCAGCAGATCGTCCTGCTGGATTTTGACAACAGACCAAGGGAGCGGCGCATACTGCTTCAAATCTCAGGAGAATAGCACGAGGACTCAGACGGCTCGTGCCCCAGCGGGTTTCCTTTCCGGGCAAAGGCCCGGTTTTTTTAAGAGAGGTGAATGAACAGAAAGCTCACATTTCCGGACAATGACTTGATGAGAGCCCTGTGCGGCGAGCACAATGCGCACCTCCAGCTGCTTGAGAAAAAGATAGGGGTTGCCCTCCATGTGAGAGGGAACGTGGTTTCCCTTGAAGGAGGGGACTGGGAGATGGAGCTGGCTGAAAAGGTTCTACTTCAGTTGTATGATCTATTGAAAGCAGATTACCCCCTCTATTTGAACGATGTGGATTACGCCCTCAGGATCCTGAGCGGGAATCCCTCCCAGGATCTCAAAGAGATATTCAGGGACCAGGTTTATATTTCTTCAAACAAGAGCGTAATAACGCCAAAGACGGTCAACCAGAAGGAATATATCGACAGCATAAGAAAGTTCGATATTGTTTTCGGCATTGGACCGGCCGGTACGGGGAAAACCTATCTTGCCATGGCCATGGCCGTCTCTGCACTGGTAAAGAAGGAGGTAAGCCGCGTGGTCCTGGCAAGGCCGGCGGTGGAGGCGGGGGAGCATCTCGGTTTCCTGCCGGGCGATCTTTACGAGAAAGTCAATCCATACCTTAGGCCGCTCTACGATGCCCTGCACGATATGATGGATTTCGAAAGCGGGAACCGGCTGCTCCAACAGGGGATCATAGAAGTTGCGCCGCTCGCCTTCATGAGGGGAAGGACATTGAACGATGCCTTTGTCATACTGGACGAGGCCCAGAACGCCACCTCCGAACAGATGAAGATGTTCCTGACCCGTCTCGGCTTCAGCTCCAAGTGCGTTATCACGGGCGATGTGACCCAGACAGACTTGCCGGACGGAAAGAGATCTGGTCTTATTGAAGCCAGGGAGATCCTCCAGGGGATAGAGGGCATACGGTTTGTCTATTTTTCCCGGGAAGATGTGATCAGGCATCCGCTGGTCCAGGAGATCATTGACGCGTACGAAAGGATGGAGAACAGAAAGCAGGGAGACACCGATCCTGCCTCTCCATAGAGGGTTCGGGGGACCATGGGAAAGTCCGGCAAAGGAAAGATAAAATCGGCCCGAAAGGGCAGACCCCACAAAAAGGGAGATGCCGATCCCCTTTCAGGGCGGAAGTCCGTGAAGTCCAAATGGTTCGGTGAGGAGGCCAAGAAGTGGTATATCCTGGTGGGTGTGAGTTTGATCATTTCCATCCTGCTTTTCCCCAAGTTTCTCACGCGACCCAAAGTCTACCGAATGGGTGACGTGGCTGAACGGGACATAAAGGCCTCCCGTGAATTTCTGGTTGAAAACCGGGACTTGACCGCCCGCAAAAGGCAGGAGGCGGTGAAATCCGTCCCCGCCATATATGATTTCGATCCCACCCTTGGAGACCTCCCCCGGCGCATAAGGAATGCGTTTGCAAAAGGCAGGGAATATGTGGCAGGCGCGCATTTGATCCCCGGTACTCCGGATCTTGACATACCGGCAAAGGCCGAAGAGGAGATGAATACGCAACCGGCCGCCATAGAGTTATACAGGGATCAGTTTTTCGAAATACTGGAGATTGCCCCCGACGATGAGATGTTCAATCTCCTCGGAGAGGAAGGTTTTCCTGTGAGCGTGGAAGAGGCGGTCATTGAGCTTATAAGTCCTATTCTGGAAAAAGGTGTTGTGGGCAACAAGTTGATGCTCATGAAACAGAGCGGAAAAGGCATCATTCTCCACAATATCCATACCGAGAGAGAAGTCAAGGTGACGAATCTTGACCGCTTTTACGATCTCAAGGGCGCTCAAAGTTCTATTAAGGGCCATGCCAGGTCGCTGAAGAAAGGCCTCGGATCCAAAAAGATGGCGAATCTGTGCATAACCTTGGCCACCGAGCTTATCAAGCCCAACCTCACATTTAACCAGAGGGCGACCGAACTGAGGAAGGAGCTGGCGAAGCAGTCTGTCAAGCCATTCTACTTCAAGGTCAAGAAGGGTGAGATGCTCGTAAGGGAGGGGGAGAGGATCACATCGGAACAACTGCTCAAACTCTCGGAGCAGAACAAATTCCTGAAGGGCAATGAGATGTTGGGGAGGGTGCCCGGCATGGCCGTGCTGATAGGCTTTCTTATCTCATCGCTCTATCTTGTGGGCCTGCTGAGCGGACGCTCCGCAAAGACCGGGGCCAAGGACCTGTTGTTCAATGCGGTGACCCTGGTGGCTATCTTTCTCCTGGTCATGGCTTCTAATTTTATATGCGAGGAGACCGCTCGGGGCTTTCCATACTTCACATCCAGGGCCTTGGTGTTCGCAATGCCCGTGGCTTCCGGCGCCATGCTAATTTCCGTGTTCCAGGGAATTGGGGTGGCCGCCAGCTTTTCCCTGATCGTGTCAGTGCTTTCTTGCCTGCTGGTGGGCGGGCATGTGGAGTTCTTTATCTATTTTTTCATTGGTTCCCTGGTGGGCGCCCATGGCGTCAGGGACTGCAGGGAACGAGGCGTTTTCATACGAGCCGCGCTCAAGGTGGGGATGGTTAACATGATCATGGCCCTGTCCATAGAGGCCATTTGCGGCTCTTTTTATACCTTGGAGGCCCTTATTTCTCTTGCCTCCGCCTTTGCAGGGGGCATCCTGACCGGAGTGATTGCAACGGGGACCCTTCCCCTGATTGAAATGTCCTTCGGATACACTTCGGATATCAAGCTCCTTGAACTGGCCAACCTGGATCAGCCCCTGCTGAGGGAGCTAATGGTCCAGGCCCCAGGGACCCACCACCACAGTGTTATTGTGGGCAACATGGTGGAGGCAACCGCAAAAGCAATCCATGCCAATCCCCTGCTTGCCAAGGTGGCCGCCTATTACCATGACATAGGGAAGATGAGCAAACCCCTGTATTTCATAGAGAACCAGATGGACGGGGTAAACAGGCATGAGAAGCTGGCCCCATCCATGAGCAGCCTGATCCTCACCTCCCATGTGAAGGATGGTGTTGAGCTGGCAAGGGAACACAAACTGGGCAAAGAGATCATTGACATCATTGAACAGCACCACGGCACGAGCCTCATCAGCTATTTCTATGAAAAGGCCAGGGATAATGTGGAGAAAAAGAGCGGAAAGAGGCCCCAGGTCAAGGAAGAGGATTTTAGATATCCGGGGCCCAAGCCCCAGACCAAAGAGGCCGGACTCGTCATGTTGGCCGATGTGGTGGAGGCGGCCTCAAAGACCCTTGTGGAGCCCACGGCGGCGCGGATTCAGGGGATGGTGCAGAAGATAATCAATAAGGTCTTTTCCGACGGCCAGCTGGATGAGTGCGAATTGACCCTGAAAGATCTGCATGAGATCGCAAAGAGCTTTAACAAAACACTGAGCGCCATGTATCATCACAGGATTGACTATCCGGAGCCGGTCTCGACAAATGCGCAGTCCAGGAAACCGGAAAATGGAGATACAGATCAGCTTTCAACATCGGATTCCAGGTCTAAACGCTCCCAGGATAAGAAGGAACCTGGAGAGAGTCTTAAGCGACTTGGCCTGTCATGACCGGGAGCTGAGCATCCTTTTTACGGACGATGAGCGGATCGCCCTGCTCAATGAGCAGTATCTGGGGCGTAAAGGGGCCACAAACGTGCTGGCCTTCCCCATGTATGAAGGACAGGACAAGGAGATCGATTCCCCCATGTTGGGAGACGTGGTAATCTCCCTGGATACAGCCCTGAGGGAGTCGGAGAGCTCAGGGGAGCCTTTGGTGGAGAGGATCGATCGGCTGCTCATCCATGGCGTTCTTCACCTTTTGGGTTACGACCACGAACGCTCCCCGTCAGAGGCCGAGCGTATGGAGGGTGAAGAGGAAAGGCTGCTGGGTCTGATCAATGAATGACACTGGCTCATCAATGGATAGCCGGGCCATGGGGCTCTCTTTCAGCCGGCCGCAACGGGAAAAGGGCCTCTGAGGCTCTATCACGCCCCCTTGGTCTTTGCGCTATGTCCGGAGAGGCAGAGATGTCGACCTTTTTTGCGAGTACTCCCTCCCGGGGCTTGGCACTGCCAAGGTTTTATGGCTGATCTGCCGTGGGAGAGGCTGCGGGGTGCCTTTTGCGGCGTGCTGAAAGAGAGTCCCACGGCCCCGGCCTGAAGGAGCAAACTGACAACCTCGGATGGATATGGTCTTTCTCGGCAAAGTTGTTGAAGGGATTGAGGCGAAATTCAGGGTTAATTTCATTTTGGAGACCAGGACACTGAGTGTTTTTTTAAGGAACAGGGGGAGACGATGGCTCGATTAGCGGTAAATATTGATCATGTGGCCACTGTGAGGGAGGCAAGGGGTATTGATGAACCGGAGCCCGTCCTGGCTGCGGGGCTGGCCGAACTGGCAGGAGCAGATGGGATAATTTGCCACCTTAGAGAGGACAGGCGCCATATCAATGATCGGGACCTTCAACTGCTTCGTCAGACCGTCAAGACCAAGCTGAATCTGGAGATGGCCGCTGTTGAAGAGATGGTGAGGATCGCCCTTGAGACGAAGCCTGATCTTGTGACCCTGGTTCCAGAGAAAAGAGAGGAGCTGACAACCGAAGGCGGACTCGATGTGAAGTCCAACCCTGATCATTACGGACAGGTGGTGGACCGGTTGAAAGGGGGCGGTATCCTTGTCAGTTTCTTCGTGGACCCGGATCCGGGCCAGGTGGAGACCGCCAGAAGTTGCGGGGCGGATATCGTGGAGATACACACCGGGCATTACTCGGAGGCCAAGGGGGAAACGGAAGCTGTGGAGAGATTCGAGCGCATTGCCCGGGCAGTGGAAAGAGCGGCCGAGCTTGGCCTGGGGATCAGCGCGGGGCATGGGCTCAATTATTTCAACATCAAGCGGTTCAGCTCATTGCCTCAGGTCGAGGAGTACAGCATAGGGCACAGCATCGTGGCCAGGGCGGTGATTGTGGGCATTGAAAGGGCCGTCCGTGAAATGGTGGCCTTGGTAAAAGATTTCTGATGATTTACGGCGTAGGCGTAGACCTTGTGAGGGTACCCCGCATTGATAGGGTGATCCGGAGATGGGGAGATCGGTTTATCCTCAGGGTCTTCACCCCTGATGAGATAAAGCTTTGCACCCGCAGGCCCTCCCCCTCGTCCGCCTTTGCGCTCAGGTTTGCGGCAAAAGAGGCCTTTTCCAAGGCCATCGGGCTGGGTATGAAAAAGGGGATCAGGTGGCGGGATATAGAGGTTTTTCACTACCCCGGGGGGAGACCCGGCTTGCGGTTACATGAGAAGACCATGGAGATCTGCAGAAAAGAGGGCGTCACGGGCCTCCACCTGAGTCTCTCCGATGAGGGAGAGTACGGGATTGCCGTGGTTGTGCTGGAAAAGGGGGCATGAAGGAGTCCTCTCCATTTATCGGTTTATAGCGGGTTCATACGATGCTTAATGCCAGCGACATCATGACCACCGAGGTGATAGCGGTCAAAAAGGATACCAGTCTTAAGGACCTGGCCAAGATCCTTTACGAAAATCATATAAACGGGGTGCCGGTGGTGGATGATGCCGGCAAGCTCGTTGGAATCATATGCGAGAGCGACCTCATCCGCAAGGACAGGAAGCTGCATATTCCCACGGTGGTGGCCCTGTTTGATGTGGTCTTTTACCTGGAGAGCCCAAAAAAGAAGATCGAGAAGGAACTCCAGCGGATCAATGCCACGGTGGTGGAGGACCTGTATACCACGGATGTGGTGACAGTGGATGAGAAAACTCCCATTGATGAAATCGCCACTATCATGTCTCAAAAAAAGGTCTATACCATTCCGGTGATGGACGGAGAGCGTTTGGTGGGGATCATCGGGAAGGCTGATCTCATAAGGACACTCGTCCCTTGAAAGAGGCACGGGTTAGATACCGGACATACTCGGATCAGGAAACCATCGGGCTGGGGAGACGGGTTGGGGCGCTTCTCAGGGGGGGCGATGTGCTTGCTCTTGCCGGGGAACTGGGCAGCGGCAAGACCTGGTTTACAAAAGGTGTTGCTGTTGGCCTGGAGATACCCAGCGATACGATCATTACCAGCCCCTCTTTCACGCTTGTAAATGAGTATGAAGGCCGCTGGCCTCTTTATCATATGGATGCTTACAGGCTGGGAAGCCTTTCCGAGTTTGTCTCGGCAGGGCTGGAAGAGTATTTCTACATGGGCGGAGTAGTGGTTATGGAGTGGGCCGACAGGTGGCCTGAGATCCTGCCCGATTTGAAGTTGAAGGTGGAGTTTGTTATCCTGGATGAATTTACCAGGGAGATTACCTTTTCCGGTAATCATCCGCGTGCCGGGGAAATCGTGGAAAAGTTGAAGAAGGAGCCCTGAGAAGGCCGCTGATCAGGCAGCAAGGCGCTCATGCGAGGGATTTTTTATGGCGTTAATCGTACAGAAATATGGCGGCACATCGGTCGGGAGTATCGAGAGGATAAAAGCGGTTGCCGAGAGGGTGATAGAGTCACACCGGGAGGGCCACCAGATGGTAGTGGTCCTTTCGGCCATGGCGGGGCAAACCGACGGGCTCATTGCCCTTGCCCGCGAACTGACAGAGGATCCTGATCCGCGGGAGCTGGACGTTCTCATGTCTACGGGAGAGCAAGTAAGCATCGCCCTTTTTGCCATGGCCGTGAAGTCGATGGGATATGATGCCCGATCTCTGCTGGGCTTTCAGGTGGGGATCCATACTGACCGGCTTTACGGCAAGGCCAGGATACACGAGGTGGAGACCAGAAGGATCCTGGAAGAGCTCGGCAAGCAAAGGATTGTAGCCGTGGCCGGTTTCCAGGGGCTTGACGATCACGGAGACATTACCACCTTGGGCCGGGGTGGGTCTGATACCACTGCGGTGGCCTTGGCCGCAGCCCTGAACGCCGATGTGTGCGAGATCTACACGGATGTGGACGGGGTTTACACGACAGATCCGGGCGTTTGCCAGAAAGCCCGGAAAATGAGGACCATTTCATATGACGAGATGCTTGAAATGGCCAGCCTCGGTGCAAAGGTCCTGGAGATTCGATCGGTGGAGTTTGCAAAGAAATTCAATGTGCCGATCCATGTGAGGTCAACTTTCACTAAGGAGAATGGTACCATGGTGGTCGCTGAGACAAAAGACATGGAGAGGGTGGCGGTATCGGGGGTGGCCTATAATAAGAACGAGGCCAGGGTGACCGTAAAGAAGGTGCCGGACAGGCCCGGGATAGCGTGCCAGATCTTTGAGCCGGTCTTTGAAGCGGGAATCAATGTGGACATGATCGTACAGAATACCAGCGAAGATGGTATCACCGACCTGACTTTCACCGTCACCAAGGCCGATTTTTACAAGACCATGAAGCTGGTCAGCGAAACCGCCAAGAAGATCGGGGCCGAGAAGGTGCTGGGAGACGAAGATATCGCCAAGGTTTCGATCATCGGCGTGGGGATGAGGACCCACGCCGGGGTCGCCAAAAAGATGTTTGAGGTCCTGGCCGGCGAGAACATCAATATCATGATGATCAGCACTTCCGAGATAAAGATATCCGTTGTCATAGAGGAGAAATATACGGAGCTGGCGGTCCGGGTGCTCCACGAGGCCTTTCACCTGGACGAAGAACCCCATGAAGACCAGTGATTATAGTGGCGGTTTTCTCCTGCTGTTGCTTATTCTCCTGATCGTCAATGCATTTAAGGGATATCTGGGCAGGAGCGATACCACACGGCCCTCTGACCAGGGGGGTGTGCTGGTGGAGGTTGCGGGCGAGGTCAGGTGGCCCGGGGTTTATGGGTTCTCAAAGCGGCCCGGGCTCCAGGATGTTGTGGCCAAGGCAGGGGGCATTGAGAGTGAGACACCACTTATGCTTTCCCACCAGGGGGACGTCCTCCTCGATTCAGGCTCCCGGGTTGAGGTGGGAGAAGGAGGCGAGCGCATATCGGCAGGGCAGATGAGTTCGTTTTATAAGGTGACCCTGGGGATCCCTGTTTCTCTTAACAGTGAAACGGCGGAGGGCCTTACCGCGCTGCCGGGTGTAGGGAGGAAGCTTGCCGGGGCCATTGTCAGGGAAAGGCTAAACAGGGGGGGCTTCCATGGCTTGGATGAGCTCCTCTCGGTGGAGGGTTTAGGGCCTTCCATGCTTGAAAGGATAAGGCCCTATGTGACCATGTGAGTTTGTTAGGGATCGGGGCTGGATAGAGGGGACGATTTTTTAAATCAGGGCGTCCATTTGGGGGCCCATAGAAAAGGGGCTTTGTCATGGCTGTAAAGCAGAAGGTGCCCGACTGGTTGATTGGCGGGGTTGTGACCCTGTTCTTCTTCTTTATTATTTTCACCGGGATCTTTGATTTTACCGACCCCATTGAAATGAAGACCTTCGATTTCAGGGCCAGGATGGCAGCCCCGGCCGAGAGGAACCCCGATATCGAACTTGTGGTCATTACCGATGATGACCTCTCGGAGCTGGGTCGCTTTCCATGGCCCAGGAACATCCTTGCCCGCGGCATAGAGAATCTGGCCAAGGCGGGCGCAAAGGTGATAGCGCTCAATATCCTGTTTACCGAACCTGAAGAAAACGCACAGCTCCGGACCCTCAAGCGCTTGAAGGAAAGCTATGAGGCGGCCGGGCTTGCCCAGCAAGGGGCGGGGCTTGCCTTTTACAAGGGCCTATCGGAAGCCCTTGCGGATCTGGATAATGACCGAAAGATGTACAAAGCCATTGAAAAGGCGGGGAATGTGGTGCTCCCCGTTTATTTCGACACCCAGAGTGCGGGCCGGGACAGGAAGGCCCCCGAATTTGTCCCCAAGTTTTCCTTGAAAAGGATCAGGGGGGCCGACAGGGAAGAGGCCCTCTCTTCGGTTATTTGGCTGTCCAAACTGAAGCCTCTGCTTCCTTCCTTTGCGGAAGTGGCAGGCGGCATAGGCCATATCAACCTCTTTCCCGACAGGGACGGCCTGGTCAGGAATGAGGTGCATGTTGTGGGGTATCTCAGAGACATCTATTTCCCCTCTTTTCCCCTGGCCATTGTCAAGCTCTACAAGGGCCTCAAGGATCAGGACGTAACGGTGCTGCTTGGCCAGGAAATCGATTTAAGAGTCAGCCCCTCTTCCACCGTCCGCATCCCGGCCACCCACTTTCAGATGGGGACCCTGATCAGCTGGAACCAGGGCCCTGGCATAGCCTTCCACCACACTCCTTTTACCAAAGTTTACAGAGGCCGGGTCCAGCCAAGGGTGTTCAAGGACAAGATAGTAATTATCGGACCCACGGCGCCTGGCATAGGGAGCCGCTTTGTTACTCCGATCTCGGCCAACCTGCCGGGGGTGGAGGTGGTGGCCAATTCCGTTGCCAATATATTGGACCAGGATTTCTTGGCAAGGCCGGGATGGGTCTTCCTGACAGAATGGACCTCCTTACTCATCTTTGGTTTTTTTCTCACTTTCGCCCTTCCAAGGATGCGGGCCGGCTCGGGGGCATTGACCGCACTCCTGCTCGCTGCAGGATATGGCGGCTTCGGCACCTATCTCTTTTTCTCATCCAAAATCTGGATGAAAGTAGCTCCTCCCGTATTGATGCTGATCGCCGGGTATGTGCTTATCGTTTCAAAGAGATACCTTATCACGGAGAGGACAAAGGAGCAGGTGGAAGCCGATTCAGTGGAAACCAACAAGATGCTCGGGGTTTCGTTTCAGCAGCAGGGAATGCTGGACCTTGCTTTTGAGAAATTCAGGCGCCTGCCTATTGAGGAAGAGGGGGTAAAGGACCTCCTCTACAACCTGGGTCTCGATTACGAGAGAAAGAGGCAATTTGCCAAGGCCCTGTCCACGTACAACCTGATCATATCGGACGGCAAGACCTTCAAGGATCTGGACGAGCGGATTCCCAAGCTCAAAGGCGCCGAGGCCACCTCGGTCTTCGGGGCCGCCGCCTCGCACCCCGGAGACATAGGGGCCACACTGCAGAACCTGGAGACCAAGCCGACCCTCGGCCGCTATGAGGTGGTGGAGGAATTGGGCCGGGGGGCCATGGGGGTGGTCTACAAGGGGGTGGATCCCAAGATCCACAGGACCGTTGCAATCAAGACCATAACCCTGTCCCAGTTCGACGAGGACGCCCTCCCTGAGGTCAGAGATCGATTCTTCCGGGAGGCGGAGGCTGCCGGAGTCCTGGCACATCCCAATATCGTCACCGTTTACGATTGCGGCGAGGAACATGACTTGGCCTACATCGCAATGGAATATATGGATGGAGAAGACCTGCAGGAGTACACTCAACCGGGCCATCTTTTGCCCCTCAGGGAGACCCTGAGCATTGTGGCCAGCGTTGCCGAGGCCCTTGATTACGCCCACAGCAAGAATATCGTCCACAGAGACATCAAACCCGCCAACATCATGAGGCTCAGGGACACCAAGGAGGTCAAGGTGACGGATTTCGGTGTGGCCCGGATAACCTCTTCCTCCCAGACCAAGACGGGTGTTGTCCTTGGGACTCCCTCTTACATGTCTCCCGAGCAGGTATCCGGCAAGAAGGTGGATGGCCGCTCCGATATCTTTTCCCTTGGAGTGGTGCTCTATGAGATGCTTACCGGCAGGAAACCGTTTATAGGAGAGGACATTACCTCCCTTATGTTCAGTATTGCAAAAGAGAAGCATGTATCTCCCCGCTCCATTAACCCGAGGATCCCCTCGATCGTCGAGAAGATCATAGACAAGGCCCTCGAAAAGGACCTGGACAAGCGATATCAGAGGGCGGGTCAGATGGCGGTCCACCTCAAAAAGGTCATCGCCAAGATAGATGAAATCACCGCCAAGAAAAGGGCGCAGGCGAAATCCGGTTAACCCGTGGGGCCGCGATGATAGCCCGTAATCCCGGAGATCCTTCCGTTTAAAAGCGCCAGGCTTTCCCCTCCTTCCGGGCCTTATGTTTCAAAATGAATATTTTAGGTATAGATACTTCTTGCGATGATACCTCTGCCGGCGTTGTTGTGGATGGGAGGCGCGTTCTTTCCAGCGTGGTTCATTCCCAGGTGGAGCTACATCATCCCCATGGGGGGGTTGTTCCCGAATTGGCGTCGAGGGAGCACCTGAAAAACATCCTGCCCGTGGTTCAGGAGGCCCTCAGTAAGGCGGGGCTGCGGATGGCGGATCTGGATGGCATTGCCGTAACGGTCGGGCCGGGGCTGGTGGGCTCCTTGCTTGTGGGCCTCTACTATGCAAAGGGGCTGGCCTATGTTCGGGGAATCCCTTTAATACCGGTCAACCACCTGGAGGGGCACATACTCTCAATATTCCTTGAGGAAGAGGTTCCGGAATTTCCCTTTGTCGCCCTGACCGTATCCGGAGGGCACACCAGTATCTATCATGTAAAGGGCTACGGAGACTATGATCTGATGGGTCAGACCCTTGACGACGCAGCAGGAGAGGCCTTTGACAAGGTTGCCAAGATCTTGGGGCTCGGATATCCGGGCGGCGTTGTCATCGAGAAGCTGGCACTGGATGGGAGAAAAGACAGGATCGATTTCCCCAGGGCATATCTTTCCAAGGATTCTCTGGATTTCAGCTTCAGCGGCATCAAGACCGCTGTGGCCCTTTTTGTCAAGGCATGGCGCAATGAGGCCGCCGGTAACGACAAGCCTACAATAGCCGATATAGCGGCCTCATTTCAGGAGGCCGTGGTCGATGTGCTGGTGCGAAAGCTCATGATAGCAAGAAAGCGGGTGGGCGCCCGGGCCATAGTGGTGGCAGGCGGGGTGGCCTGTAACAGGTGCTTGAGAGCAAGGCTTTCGGAAGCGGCAGCTCAAGATGCCGTGGAGTTTTTTTTCCCCAGGCCCGAGTATTGTACAGATAATGGCGCAATGATAGCCGCTGCCGGGTATCATCGCCTTTTGAACGGAGAAAGGGCGCAGCCCTCCCTTGATGTAAGGGCGAGATATCCAATCGGGGACCTCTTACCTCCAACCGGTAGAGGAAAATGACAGGGTCGGTCAACTTTGGAATTTAAAAGACAGATCAGGTATTATTATCTGAAATTCAGACGGCTAAAGGGGGATCCCCACGACCTCTCCCTCGGCATTGCCTTGGGGGTCTTTGCAGGCATGATGCCCATTCTCCCTTTTCAGACCGCCCTGGCCGTTACCCTGGCGGTGTTTCTGAAGGCCAGCAAGATCACCGCGGCCCTGGGCACCTGGGTCAGCAACCCCCTCAACTGGTATTTTCTTTATTATTTCAGCTATAAATTAGGATCCGTGGTGTTGAACCTGCCCGAGAGGAACGTTGTGTTTTCCTCCATCATGCAGGGCATCCGCGCGGGAGAAGAGCCTACCGTGGTTGCCTTCAAAATACTCGGAGCGGGCAGCACCATAATTTCGGCTTTTCTCCTCGGAGGCATTGTCATGGGGCTGGTGGCCGCCCCTGCAGCCTATATTATCTTCCTGCCCGTATTCAGGTCTTTCAGGTCTTGGCGCCAGTCGAGGAAGGAGAAGAGGAATTGGCCCCTGGAGGAGCGGTGAATCGCGGCGAGGGGTTCAGAGCCCGAAAGAGACTGGGACAGCACTTTCTGATCCAGCCCGGCATTGTCCGAAAAATTCTCGATAGCGCAGGCTTTCAGAGCTCCGACCTTGTACTGGAGATAGGGCCGGGCCGGGGCGCCCTGACCCTTCCCCTTGCGCCTCTTGTAGGGCGTTTGATTGCCGTTGAAAAGGATCCCCGCCTGGTCCGGTTCCTCGAAAAAAGGATAGAGCAGGAAAGAATCGCCAATGTTGAGCTTATCAACGAGGATATTCTTAGGTTTGATTTCAGGCAGGTGGCGGCGGGGGATTCTGTAAAGTTCAAGGTGACGGGGAACCTTCCTTACAACATCACCTCCCCCGTGCTTGGAAAGCTGATTGAAAACCGGCATCTTGTGAGCAAAGCCGTGCTGATGTTTCAGCAGGAGGTGGGAAGAAGGCTCACCGTCAGTCCGGGTGAGAAGGGCTGCAGCGCGATCACCCTCCTGATTCAATATCATGCGCGCACACGGGCGCTCGTCAGGGTCCCCAGGACTGCGTTCCATCCCCGGCCCAAGGTGGACTCGGTGGTCCTTGAGCTCGATTTTGAGCATCCTCACGTTAACAGAGCGGCCCACGAACCAGCGTTCAGGAAAGTGGTAAAAGCCGCGTTTTCACACCGGAGAAAGACCCTGATCAATGCCATGAGCAGCTATCTGGATTCCCCGGGACGCGAGGCTCTGTTAAAGGTTATTGACTCCTGCGGCATCGACCCGGCAAGGCGTGCGGAAACGCTTCACATGGATGAATTCATATGCCTCGCGGACGCTCTTTCATTGACAAACCCATCTTTTCAATGATACTTGATAACGTTCTTTTTTGGGAATGCCGGTCCTCGGTGGCAGGGACATTTTTCTCACTGCCTGAATCCGGCAGGAACACACATACAGGCCTCTTTGGATACCTATGATGGAAGTAATTGAATCGGTCAAAGAGATGCAGAGGCGGGCGGAGGCCCTGAGACTGGCGGGTCATACCCTGTCGCTGGTGCCCACAATGGGCTTCCTGCACGAGGGCCACCTGGAGCTGATGCGGGTGGCCAAGAAGCACTCGGACATCCTGATTATCAGCATATTTGTCAACCCCACTCAATTCGGACCCACCGAGGACTTCCAACAGTACCCGAGGGACCCGGAGGGAGACCTTAAAAAGGCGGGGGAGGTGGGGGTGGATATCGTGTTCATGCCCACTGCCGGGCAGATGTATCCCCCCGGATCCCAGACCAAGGTTCGGGTGGAAAAGGTGACACAGCATCTGTGCGGTCTTTCCCGCCCCGGTCATTTTGAAGGCGTTACCACGGTGGTGGCCAAGCTGTTCAATATCACCAAACCCCACATTGCGGTCTTTGGGCAGAAGGACTACCAGCAGCTAACGGTCATCAGCCGTATGGTGATGGACCTGGATATGGACATCGAAATTATCGGGGTCCCTACGGTAAGGGAGCCGGACGGACTGGCCATGAGTTCACGCAACAGCTATCTGACCCCCGAACAGAGGCGCTCCGCTCTGTGTCTCAAGGAATCCCTGGAGCTTGCCGAAAAAATGGTGATGGAGGGGGAGAGGAACTGCGCTGTTGTGAAGCAGGCCATCGAGGCGCTCATAAGGAGCCGCCCTTTTACCCGGATCGACTATGTCAGCCTGTGCCATCCCGTGACGCTGGAAGAGGTGGATGCCTTCGGAGAGGAGACCCTGCTTGCGTTGGCGGTGAAGGTGGGCGAGACAAGACTTATCGACAACACCTTGATTCGGAGGCCCGGGAAGTAGACCCCCCGGGATTTCCTTTTTTCAGGGTGATGAAAGGAGAGCAGCATGAAAACGGAGAACTTTTTATTCACCTCTGAATCGGTCACCGAGGGTCATCCGGACAAGGTGGCCGACCAGATTTCAGATCACATCCTTGACAAGATCCTGGAGCAGGACAAGCACGCCCGCGTCGCCTGCGAGACCCTCGTGACCACGGGCATGGCCATTATCGCAGGGGAGATCACCACCGAGGCCTATGTGGATATGCCCGAGGTGGTTCGTATGACCATCAAAGATATCGGCTACACCAATTCTTCCATGGGTTTTGACTGGGAGACATGCGCGGTGCTGTCCACCATTGACAAGCAGTCGCCTGATATCGCCATAGGGGTCAACGAGGGCAACGGGCTGTTCAAGGAACAGGGGGCAGGGGACCAGGGCCTCATGTTCGGCTATGCTTGCAAGGACACGCCCACTTTGATGCCCATGCCCATTTATCTGGCCCACGGGCTCACAAAAAGGCTGGCCCACGTGCGCAAATCGGGAAAGCTCCCCTGGCTCAGGCCTGACGGCAAGTCCCAGGTCACGGTGGAGTATGTGGACGGCAAGCCGCACAGGGTCCATACGGTGGTGATCGCTGCCCAGCACAGCCCGGAGGTGGACTATGACACCCTGCACGAGGCTATTGTCGAAGAGGTCATCAAAAAGGTGGTGGCCCCGGAGATGCTGGACAAAGAGACCCAGTTTTTCATCAACACTACCGGCAGGTTTGTTGTGGGCGGTCCGCTTGGTGACTGCGGGCTTACCGGCCGCAAGATCATTATGGATACATATGGGGGATTCGGGTATCACGGGGGCGGGGCATTTTCCGGCAAGGACCCGTCCAAGGTGGACAGGACCTCGTCTTACATGTGTCGGTATATCGCAAAGAATATCGTGGCTGCGGGCCTGGCGGAAAAGTGCGAGATACAGGTGGCATATACCATCGGCAGGGCACAGCCTGTCTCTGTCATGGTAGGGGCGTATGGGACGGGGGTGATTTCGAGCGCGGAGCTGACAGAGATCGTGAAGAAGAAATTCGACCTGCGTCCGGCCGCCATCATCGAGAGGCTCGATCTGCTCCGGCCCATATACAGGAAAACCTGCAACTATGGTCATTTTGGCAGAGAGCTTCCCGAGTTCACATGGGAAAAGACCGATATGGTGGATGACCTGAAGCGCGCCGTGAAATAGCGAGGCGGCAGCCGCAGGGCTGATTACGAGACAATGAGAGGACCAACCAGGTAGGAGCGGAGAAGATAAAGACATGGACTATGACATCAAGGATATCAATCTGGCTGCCAAGGGGCGGTTGCGGATAGAGTGGGCGGAAATGGGCATGATGGTCCTGAAGGAGATCAGGGCGCGTTTTGAGAAAGAAAAGCCGCTGGAAGGCCTCAGGCTGTCCGCCTGTTTGCATGTGACCACGGAGACGGCGAGCCTTGTAAGGACGCTGAAGGCGGGGGGCGCCCAGGTGGTGCTGTGCGCATCGAATCCCCTGTCCACTCAGGATGACGTGGCCGCTTGCCTGGTGGCGGACCATGAGATTCCCGTGTTCGCCGTAAAGGGGGAAGACCATGCCACCTATTACAGCCATATCCTCTCAGCCCTGAAACACGGGCCTCATTTGACCATGGATGATGGGGCGGATCTGGTCAGTTCACTCCACTTCATCGCCCTGGAAAAGTGGGATGAGCTTGACCCGTCCGTGCGGGAGTGGGGGGAGAACCTGAGCGATGATGAGAGGGGGTCGCTCCTGTCAAACGTGTTGGGCGGTACTGAAGAGACCACAACGGGCGTTATCAGGCTCAGGAGCATGGAAAGGGACGGGGTGCTTCAGTTTCCCATCATATCGGTGAACGATGCAGACACAAAGCACCTATTTGACAACCGCTATGGGACCGGCCAGAGCACGGTGGACGGGATCATCAGGGCCACCAACCGGCTCCTGGCAGGTCGCACGTTCGTGGTGAGCGGCTACGGGTGGTGCGGCAGGGGCGTGGCCTTGAGGGCGCGGGGGCATGGGGCCCATGTGATTGTGTGCGAGGTTGACCCGCTGCGCGCCCTGGAAGCGGTCATGGACGGCTACCAGGTGATGCCGATCGCACAGGCGGCTCCGCTCGGCGATATCTTCTGCACGCTCACGGGCGATATCAACGTGATCAGGGCCGAGCATTTCATGGCCATGAAAGATGGGGCCATAGTGTGCAATTCGGGCCATTTCGATGTTGAACTGGATCTCCCGGGCCTCTCGGAGTTGTCCACCGGGCGGCGCAAGATCAGGGAATTCGTAGAGGAATTTTCCCTGAAAAACGGGCGCAGGGTCTATGTGCTGGCCGAAGGGCGCCTGGTAAACCTTGCAGCGGCTGAGGGCCACCCTTCAGGCGTGATGGATATGAGTTTCGCCAACCAGGCCCTCTCGGCAGAGTACATATCCAGGGAGTATGGCGCACTGGAAAAGAGGGTCTATCCGGTGCCGAGATCGATCGACCAGGAGATCGCCCGTTTGAAACTCAAGTCAATGGGGGTGGATATAGACACCCTGACGGAGGAGCAGGAAAGGTATCTCTCCTCATGGGAGATGGGTACTTGAGAAGTCTCCCCGCCCCCTCTACGCCGTCCTGTACCCTTTTCCGAAAAACCCACACCTTTTAGGCCCGCGAGGCCTGATCCTGGATTACCCTTATGACTGTCCGAAGGGTCCTAATATTTCTTCCCGCTGTCCTGATTCTCTTCTTGCTGCAGTCCTATTTCTGGGTCCCCACCTACGAGCAGCAGACCCGCGGGAATCCCCGCCGCCTACATGAGTATATCACCGCCTCCATAGGCGATGCCAGCATACTGAACCCCGTGCTGTCCGCGGACAGTGCCAGCAGCCAGATCGAGGGCCTGGTGTTCGAAGGTCTTATCGACCGCGATGAGGAACTGCGTTTCAGGGGGCGGCTGGCCAAGTCCTGGGAGATCTACGAAGAGGCCTATTTCTATGTGAACGAGGATGCCCTGGTCCCCGGCCTGGGAAAGGCTGATGCCGCCCAGGTCGTTGAGCTCATAAAGGGAGCCAAGAAGACAAAGGGACCCTGGAGCCGTGCCCTGGAGGCCTCACTTGATCTCATCAGGGATATCTCCATCATTCCCCCTAAGGAGTTCCGGGTCCTCAAAAAGGTTCGGACACTTGGGGGCAAGGGAAGGGAGGGCCAAGTGGAGATCCATGTCAGGGCGCCCCCAAGGATCAGGCTCACGCTCGGGAAAGTGGACCAGGACCTCTTCAGGAATCTTTCCTGTCTCCTCGGGGATCGCTATTTTTCTTCCTTCAGGGCCTGGAAATACCTCAGTGCGCCACCGGACCTGGACGGGGAAAGACTCAAGGCCCTCGGGCGCGAGATCCTTCCCGCCACCACGCACAACCCGGTGGTGGTTTTCCACCTCAGGCCCCACGTGAAGTTCCACGATGGTCACATATTCGATGCAGGCGATGTGAAGTTCACTTTTGACGCGATCATGGACCCGAAGAACCTCTCCCCCCGGGTCGCGGACTATGAACCTGTGAAAGCGGTGGAAGTGGTTGATCCCCTGACCGTGCGGATCGTGTACAAGAGGCTCTATTCTCCTGCCCTCGGCACATGGGCCATGGGCATCCTGCCCGAGCACCTGCTGAACCGCGAGGCCCTGGAAGCGGAAGCGCGGCGTTTGGGCAAGGACCCGAAAAATTTCTCCATCAGGCAGAGCGCCTTCAACCGTCACCCGGTGGGCTGCGGTCCCTTTGTGTTCCGCCGGTGGAAGTCGGATCAATTCATCCGGCTGGATCGCTTCGAGGATTACTGGGAAGGCCCGGCAAATTACGAACGGTATGTGTTTCGAATCATCCCCGATCTCCTGACCCAGGAGATGGAGTTCTATGCGGGCACCATTGACAGCTACGCCGTACAACCCCACCAGGTAAAACGACTAAGCAAGGACAGACGGTTTCAGAGTTTTTCCGGCACGTCATTCGGTTATACCTACATAGGGTACAACATGCGCCGCAAACCATTTGACGACCCGAGGGTGCGAAGGGCCCTCGGGATGGCCATCGACGTGGACAAGATCATCACGTATGTGCTCCACGGGCAGGGAGAGCGCATCACCGGGCCGTTTGTCAAGCAGACCGATTACTACAACCACGACATCAAGCCCCTTCCCTACGACCCCGAGGGGGCATTGAAGCTCCTTGAGGAGGCGGGATGGCGCCGCAACCGGGAGGGCTGGCTGGAGAAGGATGGAAAGAGGCTCCAGTTCACGCTCATTACCAACAGCGGGAACGACCTGAGAAAGGCCGTGCTGGCCATTGCGCAGGACGCCTGGAAGCAGATCGGCATCGATGTGCGCACCGACCTGCTGGAGTGGTCCGTGTTTATCCAGGAGCGCGTGGACAAGGGTGACTTTGATGCCGTGATATTAGGCTGGGCCATGGGGATAGAGCCGGACCTGTATCAGATATGGCATTCAAGCCAGACCCATCCCCATCAGCTCAATTTCGTGGGCTTCAAGAACAGGGAGGCCGATGAGCTCATTGTCAAGATCAGGCAGGAATACGACCACGAGAAACAGGTGCAATACTGCCACCGCCTCCACGAGATCATTTCGCGGGAGCAGCCTTACACCTTTCTCTATGTGAGCAAATGGACCGCGGTGCTGGACAAAAGGATCGTGATCAGGGAAGTGGATGAAAAGGGCAATATCCATTACCGCAAGATCACGCCTACCAAGACAGGCGACTATACGTTCTATTTCAACAGATGGATCAAGCTGCCCGAGGCCCCCGCATTTATGGCGGAGGGTTGAGCTTCGGGTCCCGCTAAGAGAGGTAATCTATGCTTTCATTTATAGGCAGGAGCGTAATCCAGAAGGTCGTGACCCTTTTTTTTGTGTCGGTGATCTCGTTCCTGGTCATTCACCTGGCCCCCGGAGAGCCGAGCCAGGTGGATCCCCTCAACCCCAAGTTCACCCCTGAGATGGTGGAGCGGTTCAGGAAGGAGTTCCACCTGGACGCCCCCCTCCATGTGCAGTATTACCTGTTCTACAGCGATCTCTTCACCGGGAAAACGGTCTCGTGGAAGGACAACCGCTCGGTGCTCGGAAAGATCTGGGAGCGGTTCCTCAACAGCCTCCCCCTGTTCATAGTGGGGACGCTCCTCACATGGACCCTGTCGTTTCCCGTGGGGATACGTTCGGCGATTTTCAGGGGGGGGATCTATGATCGAAGCGCCACGTTTTTCAGTTATCTCCTCATATCCATACCCGGTTTCTTTTTTGCCTACATCTTGATCATCTTTGTGGTGACCCGGTTTCACGTGCCGGTGATAGGCATGGAGACGTTCGGGCTCAGCGTGTCCTCCTGGGTGCATGTCGCCATGGACCGGGTGTGGCACCTCCTGATCCCCTCGGTCCTCGGGGCCACGGGAGGCATTGCGGTGCTTTCCAGGTATGTGCGCAGTCAGATGCTCGAGGTGGAAGGGCAGGATTATATCAGGACCGCCAGGGCCAAGGGGCTACCCCCGGAACAGGTCCACTACAGGCATGCCCTTCGAAATGCGCTCCTTCCCTTTGTCACCATGTTCGGGCTGATCCTGCCCGGCCTGATCGGCGGGTCGGTTATAATCGAGTCGATCTTTTCCTGGCCCGGCATAGGGCGCATGGCTTACGAGGCCATACTTGCGAGGGACTATCCCGTGATATTGACGATCAATTTCATCTCCGCGGTGCTGGTGCTTGCCGGCACATTTGTATCGGATATTCTTTATCTCATCGTTGACCCGAGGATCCGGCTTTGATGATGGGATTTGAAAGGGGACCTGAAGGCTGAGAGTGTGACGATGCCTGGCGAATTCATAGAAGAAGGGAAGGCGGCACTGCCTGCCGATGAAACCGGGCGCACGAGGGTACAGGAGTTCTGGCGGCTCCTGGGGCGGAACAGGATGGCCCTTGCAGGGCTCGTGATTTTCATTGCTTTTTTCCTGGTCGCCCTTTCGGGACTTTTCCTCACTTCAGGGAAGAAGCCGCTTTTTGACCCCGCACTTGTCAGACTCCAGGAGAAGCTCCGGCCGCCCCTTGCAAGGCCCAATCTCGAGACCCTGGCCCCGGGGCAGGTCCCTGCCCTGGGGGTCTACCTTTTCGGGACAGACGACCTGGGCAGGGACGTGTTCGCCAGGATGCTCCAGGGCGCGTGGGTCTCCCTTACCGTGGGATTCGTGGCGGTGGGGATCTCGGTCATCGTGGGCATATGCCTGGGCGGTATCGCCGGTTATTACGGCCAGAGCCGTATCAGGGCGGACCACGTGCTGTTCCTGATCGTGCTTCATGCCGGGATCGTCCTTTTGCTCCTGTGGGTGAGGCCCCTGTGGGCCGCTCTTGTGGCAGGCGGGCTATGGGGCTCTGTTCTCGGGTCGTGGTGGAGGAAGGTATGGAAAGGGCTGGAGCTTCCTCCCCGGCTAAATGTGCTTCGGAAAGAGACCCTCTCGGTGGATACCCTTATCATGCGGCTGGTGGATATAATGCTCTGCTTTCCCAGCTTCTTTTTGATCCTTACGGTCGTGGCCCTTCTCCCTGCAAGCATCTACAATATCATGATCGTCATAGGCCTCACGAGCTGGATGGGCACCACCCGGTTCGTAAGGGCGGAATTCCTGTCGTTGAGGGAGCAGGATTTCGTTACCGCGGCAAAGGCCCTGGGGCTCAACGACCTGCGGATCATTTTCCGCCACATGGTGCCGAATGCCATTGCGCCGGTGCTGGTTTCCGCTACCATCGGCATCGCATCGGCCATTCTCACGGAGGCGGGCCTGAGTTTCCTCGGCTTCGGCGTGCCGCCCCCGCATGCCACCTGGGGCAATATCCTCTCAGATGGCAAGCGTTTCATTTTCGATGCGCCCTGGCTCACATTCATCCCCGGCATTGCCATTCTCGTGGTGGTCCTCTCCTTCAACCTGTTCGGGGAGGGGCTGAGGGACATCCTGAACCCCAAGCTGAGGGAGAGACACTGGTAATGACCGAGAAAACACCCCTGCTCTCAGTCAGCGACCTCAAGGTCTATTTCCAGGGCGATGGCAGGCCCGCCCGTGCCGTGGACGGGGTGAGCTTTGATGTTGGCAGGGGAGAGACGGTCTGCATCGTGGGGGAATCGGGGTGCGGCAAGACCGTGACCTCCCTGGCCATCCTGGGGCTTATCCCCCAGCCCCCCGGCCGGATCATGGGGGGCAGGGCGCTCTTCAGGGGCCGTGACCTGCTGGCGCTTGACGAAGAGGAGATGCGGAAGGTCCGCGGAAACCAGATCGCCATGGTCTTTCAGGAGCCGATGACCTCCCTGAACCCCGTGTTCAGCGTAGGCGATCAGATCCAGGAGGCCATCATGATCCACGAGGACGCAAGCGAGGCAGAGGCCCGCCGGAGGTGCATCGAGCTGCTCAATGACGTTGGCATCCCGTCGCCCCGGGAGCGCATCAGGGACTACCCCCACCAGCTAAGCGGAGGGCAGAGGCAGCGCGTCATGATTGCAATGGCCCTTGCATGCAACCCCGACCTCGTCATTGCCGATGAGCCCACCACCGCCCTCGATGTCACGGTTCAGGCGCAGATCCTTCGGCTTTTCAGGGAGATCCAGCAAAGCCGGGGCATGTCTTTGCTCTACATCACCCATGACCTGGGGGTCGTTGCCAGTATAGCGCACCGCATCTACGTGATGTATGCGGGCGTCATCCTGGAGCAGGGTGGGAGGGACCGCATCTTGCGCGAGCCGCGCCATCCCTATACCCGTGGGTTGCTTGACTCGCTTCCAAGCCGGGCCAGGCGCGGAAAGGAGCTTAACAGCATCCCGGGCGCTGTGCCCGATCCGGCGCGAAAGCCCGGGGGGTGTCCTTTCCATCCCAGGTGTGGGCATGCAATAGAGTCATGCAGGGAGCAATTCCCCGATATGTGCGATTACGGGGAAGGGCACCTGAGCCGTTGCCCCGTGCTTTACAGCAAGAGCCAGAGGGGATGATCACTTGTTGCAGGCGCTGACCATGAAAGGACCAACTACACCCCCAAATCCCATTCTCAGAGTGCAGGGCCTGAGGAAATATTTCCCTGTCAGGAGAGGTTTTTTCCAGAGGATCGCCGGATGGGTGAAGGCCGTTGACGGAGTTGATTTTCATATCGAGCAGGGCAGGACCCTGGGCCTTGTGGGCGAGAGCGGGTGCGGCAAGTCCACGGTCGGCCGCCTGGTCCTGAGGCTGCTGGATCCGGACCGGGGCGCCATAGAGTACCGGGGCAGGGATATCAGCAGGCTGGGGCCCGGGGAGCTGAGGCCCTTGAGGCGGGAGATGCAGATCATCTTCCAGGACCCTTTCGGCTCCCTCAATCCCAGGATGACCGCCGGGCAGGCCGTTGAAGAGGGCCTCCGCGCCTCGGGAATGCGGGGCCGGAGCCGCCGCCGGAAGAGGGTGAAGCAACTCCTGGAAATGGTGGGGATCCCGGCTGACATGGCCGGGCGCTTCCCCCACGAGTTCAGCGGGGGGCAAAGGCAGAGGATCGGCATTGCAAGGGCCCTCAGCGTAGAGCCTTCCCTGATTGTGTGCGACGAGCCTGTCTCAGCCCTCGACGTTTCCATCCAGGCCCAGATCATCAACCTGCTCAAGAAGCTCCAGGCCGAGCTGGGGCTCAGCTATCTTTTCATTGCCCACGACCTCAACGTGGTGGGTTACATAAGCGATGAAGTGGCCGTCATGTACCTGGGCCACATCATGGAATACGCCCCGGCAGAGGAGCTTTTCGACAACCCGCTTCACCCCTACACGCTGGCGCTCCTCTCCGCCATCCCCTCGGTGGAAAGGCCCGAGGGCCGTGAAGAGCAGATCCTCACGGGCGAGGTGCCCAGCCCCCTTGACCCGCCACCCGGCTGCAGGTTCCAGGGCCGCTGTCCCCTGGTTGAGGAGAGGTGCAGGGCAGGGGAGATCCCTATCCGTGAGCTGGGCCGGGGGCACAAAGTGCGCTGCTGGAAAGCGGCCTGAAAATATCGCCGCAGGCCGGTCAGATTTTCTCTTGACTTTCCAATGGAATTCCTTAAAGTCAAAAATTGACTGGGGGATCGTATAGTGGCAATACGACGGGTTCTGGCCCCGTTAACCGAGGTTCGAATCCTCGTCCCCCAGCCATTTTTTTGCGGTCCTATCGTCTAGCGGTCTAGGATATCGGCCTCTCACGCCGAAGACACGGGTTCGATTCCCGTTAGGACCACCATCACTACTACCAAGGGTGAAAGAACCAGGGAGGGAAACAGAAAAAACAGAGCCGCAAGAACATTCCAGAAGGCCACTGAAGCGTTCACATAGGCGATCTAATGCACCAAAAATAGGGCGCGTGCACCAAAAATGGTGCACCGCCACAGGCAATGGCAAGGTAACGTGTTGATTTAATTAGCTCCACCTTTTGGCACATCTGTTGCGTTAGAAATCTCCCAGTGTACACCCTGTCCTTGGCAAAGGGGAGAACACGGTGGCGCCAACAAGGTCGATCAAAGCCCGGCTCTGTCTGCTTCCGGTTCCCGGCACCCTCCTTCCGACTTTCAGCAATATCGTAGGGCACCTCAAGAGATCCCCTTTATCATTCATCCAGGAAAACAACCGGGCCGTTCTCGGCCCGCTCGCCCTTAAAATCCCCAGAGACAACCCCAACC
>JAOZOW010000032.1 GCA_029933075.1 Deltaproteobacteria bacterium
CCGCTTTGAGCGGTTCACAATCAATCCTCCGGCTTTGCCGGAGGTCACTGAATGTATAAAGCCACTAAAGAGAGAGGATTGATCCTATGGCCGAGGAAAGGATTTTTTTCCCATCTGAGGGCCTGAGAATAGAGGGTCTGCTGGAGGAGGGGGCCGGTGAGAAGGCCGTTGTCATAACGCATCCCCACCCACTCTATGGAGGTGATATGCATAACAATGTGGTGGAGGCGATGACGGCAGCCTACCGGAAAGCGGGCTACACCACGCTGCGGTTTAATTTCAGGGGGGTGGGCCAGAGCGAAGGGCAATACGGAGAGGGCATCGGAGAGCAGAAGGATGTAGAGGCAGCCCTGGCCTTCCTCAGGGCCAAGGGCGGCATTGACCTGGCCGGCTACTCATTCGGGGCATGGGTGATTGGCTTGGGGCTTGAGAGATATGATTCGGCGGAGCGGGTGATCATGGTGTCCCCGCCGGTGACCTTCATTGATTTTTCATCCCTCGGATATGACCCCAGGATACGCCTGGTGATTGCCGGGTCCCATGATGAGTTCGGGAGGCCCGACATGATTCAGGAGATGGTCATGAAGTGGAACCCGGAGGCCATTTTAGAGACTATTCAGGGGGCGGACCACTTCTACTGGGGAAAGACAGGGGAGGTTCAAGAGATCATAGGCCGTTTCCTTGAGAAGGAAGGATAGGCCGAGGCATAAATATATCTGATATGATCTTTTTACTTGAAAATGTGATTCAGGATTATGAGTGGGGGTCCAAGAGCTTTTTGCAGGACTTGCTTGGGAATGGGCGCTACGAAGGAAAACCTGCTGCCGAACTCTGGATGGGGACTCATCCCAGGGGGCCTTCCAAGGTCCTGGTAAATGGGGAACCCGTCCATCTCTCCCGTATCATCAGGGAGCACCCGGAGGCGATCCTCGGCAAGGAGGTTGCCCGGAGGTTTTCAGGCCAGCTTCCTTTCTTGTTCAAAGTCCTGGCCGCGGAGCGCCCCCTGTCGGTTCAGGTCCATCCTGATCTCGATCAAGCAAAGGAAGGGTATGAGCGGGAAAACGCCCAAGGGATACCGGAGAATGCTTTGGAGCGCAACTATAAAGATCCCAACCACAAGCCGGAACTCCTTTGCGCCTTGAGCCCTTTTGAGGGGCTCAAAGGATTTCGCAGCGAAGAAGAGATCCTCTCCATTCTCAACAGGCTTTCTTCCAGGGCTCTTTTAGAGGAGGCGAAGCCCTTGATGGACCCGGGGGGGGCATCAGGGTTGAAGTCGTTCTATGGTTCTTTGATGGCAATGAAAGGGGGGAGAAAAGAGGAGCTTTTAAATGAAGCAATCAGTAAAGCCCGGGAACAGAGCAGTGCCCCGGTATTCTCATGGGTGGTTCAGCTTCATCGTCAATATCCGGGCGATATGGGAGCATTGTCTCCGCTGTTCCTCAATCTGGTAAGGCTTGCCCCTGGCGAAGCCATGTATCTGTGCCCCGGAGAGCTCCACAGCTATCTGAAAGGGGCGGGCATCGAACTGATGGCCAATTCGGACAATGTCCTGCGGGGCGGCCTTACGCGGAAGCATGTGGATTTGGAAGAACTCCTTAAAATTGTAAGATTCGAGGGCGAATACCCACAGAAAATCGAGCCCGTGGCATCAGGACCGTATGAGGCTGTCTATAAGACACCTGCCGAGGAGTTTCTCCTGTCCGTGATAGAGCTGAGCGGAGACGGGGCATATACCAGCGCCTCTGATCGAGCGGTGGAAATCCTGATCTCGGTGAAGGGGCAAGCGCACATCGAAGAGGCGGGTGCAGGAAGGGTGATCGATCTTCCCAAAGGACGCTCCGTCCTTGTGCCTGCCAGTGTGATTCAATACCGGATCGAAGGCCGGGCCACGATTTACAAGGCCACTGTTCCCCGATGAGAGTGGAGACTTCGTCGACTCCAAACAGGGGAGGTGGGGGCTATTTTTCGAGCACCCGGATATCTTTTTTTCTGAGGGCCCTCTCAAGGACCTCTATGACCTGCCTTTCAATTGTTTCCCAGGAACCTGAGGCTTCCTTAGTAATCCTTACCTCTCTCGGTTTTATTGTGATCTGCCTGATGCCAGGGATTTTTAGAAGTCCTATCATGGCCTGTCTTTGGAGCACCCCAGTGTCTCTGAGCATATGCTCCCGGTCATTCCCGAGCGGCCTTCTGAAGTGCTCCACGCGAGGGGGAAAGATGTCAACCGCCATCAGAAACGATCGGATCTCCCGGTTCGGATAATAATATACTTCAACCCCTTTTCTGGGCATTATTTTCGCCTTCAAACTCTGATCATTCTGGAAAATGGATTCACCCGGGGGGCCGGGGAGCGTGCTACGGATCCTATAGACCTTAACATGCGAATTTTAGCAAAGAAATTGGAATCGATCAGAGGCACGGATGCGTTTCCGGTTTGCTGGTCGGTCTGTTTGACAGCATGAAACCCTTTATAGTATAAAACATTCAAAGAGAAAACCGAAACCTCGCGCTTTAGCCAACCGGCAACATTGAGGAGAAATAAGCATGGCCAAAATATTGATCGTCGATGACGAAGAGCATATCCGGTATCTGTATTCCGAGGAGCTGAGCGAGGCCGGGTATGAGGTCATCACCGCGGACAGCGGCTATAAGTTGCTGGAGAGAATAGAGAAGGAGAAGCCTGATCTTATAGTGCTGGATATCAAGATGGTGGACTACAATGGACTGGATCTGCTCCAGGACATCCGAAACAGGTTTTATGACCTTCCCGTGGTGCTTTGCACGGCCTATGATACCTTCAAGGAAGACATGAAGTCCATTGCCGCTGATTTTTATGTTATCAAGTCTTTTGATTTGACAGAGCTCAAAAATAAGATCGTCATGGCCCTGGAGTCCGCAGAAGAGGTGCAGTAGCGGCTTTCCCTAAGCCTATCCGCGGTTCCCGTAAGAGAATGAGGGTGGGGGAAGAGGCTTTTTCTATTTATGGTATCTCTCGTGGTTTATGATGGTGAAGGCCCTGTAGACCTGTTCAAGTAGGATCAGGCGGCTCATTTCGTGAGTCAGGGTGAGGCGGGAAAGAGAGAGGGTCTCATGAGCCTTTTCTGTCACCAGTCTTGAGAGCCCAAGGGGTCCCCCTATCACAAAGCTGAGGCAGGCCCATCTCACTGCCAGTTTTTCTATCCGGGTTGCCAGGCCCTCCGAGTCATATGCCTTTCCTTCCCTGTCCAGGGCTATGATATAATCCCTGGGCCTGATCTTTTTGATGATTTCTCTTCCTTCGGCCTCCAGGACCTCCTGGACTGCTTTGCCCTTAGTCATTCTGACGGGTCTTGTCTCAACCCAATCCGTGCGCGCATACCGTTTCAGGCGATCAAGGTAGAACGATTCTCCCTCCTTTATGAATGGGGCCCTTGTGCGGTCAACCACTATGAAGCGGAGTTTGAGCATCCTGCTTTCCTCTCCGATCCGAAACCAGCTTTTTTAACAGGGCCTTAACGGCCAGTGTGATCTGCGATTGCGCGAGTCGGTAGTGATATGGAGATCGACCAAAGGGATCGACGATATCGTCCACCAGGTCCATGCCTTCCGAGATGAATTCCCCAAGGTGCTTCAGTTTTCCGACAGATTCGGGCCAGGCAGCCCTGATCGCATCTGCATGTGCCTTTTCCATGACCAGGATGAGATCCGCCCAGTCCACCGCCTCTTTTGTAAGCTGGCGGGCGGCGTGCTCGGGGGAGGAAATGCCGGTGCGAAAAAGATAGGCTACCATCTCCTCGTCTGGCCGGTTTCCTTCGTAGGCATAGAGTCCCGCTGAAGAGACATTTATTCCGTCAACGCCCTGCTCCTCTATTTCATGTTTCAGGAGCATTTCCGCCAGGAAACTCCTGCTAATGTTTCCACTGCACACGAAAAGGATATTCATCGCCCTGATGGATTTTTGTGCCTCACAGTTTAGGTGAAGAGGCTTATTTTTTCGGAGAACCGGTGACTTTCTCCCCCGAGTCCTTCCGGATAGGCTCGAGGCCCAGTATTTTTGCGATTTCAGATGCCATGGCTTCCACAAAGCGCTTCATGTCTTTACCCTTCAGGGGCATTCCGGGCCTTGGGAATTTTTTCACGCCTTTAGGCTTGACCAGGATGGGGGCGTTACGGAGCTCCGGCCTGGGACGTATATTGAACTCCGGGCTGAAACTGTCGTTGAAGTACATATCCTGGAACATGGCAAATTTCAGGATGTGAGCCGTAGAGTCCAGCACTCCGATCTCTCCGGGGCCTATGTATCCGACACGTACGGCCTTTTTCAGGCCGGCTAAGGACTCCCCGCCCTGTGTGCATGCGATGTTCCCATTGCGGTTGGCGATAATCATGGCGTCCATGATCTCCTGCTCGCTGACCTGGACCACGAAAATCCTTTTTTCTCCTGCAGCCCTGTTATACGCCTCCACCAGCCGGATCACCCTCGGCATGGAAACAGGATTGCCGATCATGGCTGCCTGCGCCACGCTGGGCCGCACGCTGACAGGTTCGAAGCGCCTTTTTTCCGGATTATCTTCCAGGTAATAACGGTACACAGGATCCGCGTGTTCGGATTGGACCCCGATGATTTTGGGCAGGTGGTCTATTACGCCTCCCTCAAAGAATTTCAGAAAACCGCTCATGACTGCGGTGATATTTCCTGCGTTGCCGATAGGGACCACCACGGCCTTGTCCTTTACCTCGTAGTCGAAGTCTTGAGCGATTTCGTATGAGAAGGATTCCTGTCCCAGAATACGCCAGCTATTCTTGGAATTTAACAGGGCCACATTGTAGTGCTCTGCCAAGGCTTCCACAATCTTCATGCAGTCATCGAACACGCCCGGTATTTCCAGCACGGTGGCGCCACTTCCAAGCGGTTGGGCCAATTGCTGTGGGGTCACCTTACCATGAGGGAGGATGACCGCCGATTTGAGGAACTCTTCAAGGTAGGAGGCATAAAGGGCTGCGGAGGCGGACGTGTCCCCTGTGGAGGCGCAAATGGAAAGGAGGCTGGTCATCTTTTCCTTTTTAGCCAAGTAGTTGATATAACTCAAGGCGCAGGCCATGCCCCTGTCCTTGAAGGAGGCGCTGGGATTCAGGCCGTCATTCTTGAAATAGAAATCGAGCCCTACCTCCTCTTTAAGACTGTGGTTGGCCTCCACAATGGGAGTATGTCCTTCCCCAAGATAAATGATCCGATCCAAGGGGATTATGGGAGCGATAAATTCGTAATACCGGAAGATGCCGTTCAGGGCGCTGTGATTCAGCATCCTTCGGTAGTCAAAGATGTCCCGCCACTTTTCACCGCTTATCGCGTTGATGAAATCGCGCTTTTTATTATGTAGCAATAATACTCCGCCGCATCGGGGGCAGGTATAGAGCAGGCGGGCGATGTCCGGCTCATGGCCGCAGTCGAGACACCTGTAGACCATTTCTCCTTTGGGCTCCGGAAGGAGATAAGCACGTATTTCTTCTGGGAATTGTTCAGGTCTCACATTTCTCCTCTCTACATCAAATTGAGTTATCGGTTTTTACCTGCCTTTCACTGATAATACAATCAGGGGGGAATTGCAACGAAAGAGCATTCGCAATGAGTCACCTTAATCCGCTGGTCTTATGTAGTGAACCCAAGAAAAGGAAGAGGATACCGCGAGGAGTTCAGACCCGCTCCTGGGCAGTGTCACGGGGGCTGTTCATTTGATGATTTTCTGTAATATCCAATAGTTATATCAAGTGCACAGGGGATGGAAAAGTTTTTGACATCTTGAGAAGGTTCTGCAAAACTGGCGGGCATGTTAGGGGTGAGAAAACTCGGCGAAGGCACATTGGAATATGTGGGCCAGATGGGAGCAATGGGGATGTTTCTCCTTCGGTCAGTCCTTTACACTCTCTCCCCCCCACTGAAGTTCCTCCGGGTACTTAAGCAGATACGCTTTATTGGATTTCAATCCATGGTTGTAATCCTTCTCACCGGCTCCTTTTCCGGCATGGTACTCGGGTTCCAGGGTTATTACAGCCTGAGCCGGTTTGGGTCCGACGCCTTTTTAGGTCCAATGGTGGGCCTTGCGCTGATTAAAGAGCTGGGCCCGGTAATCACCGCCCTCATGGTCACTGGGAGGGCAGGCTCGGCAATAGCCGCAGAGATCGGCGTCATGAGGATCAGCGAGCAGATCGACGCCCTGGAGCTCATGGGCCTGAACCCCTACCGCTACCTAATCGTCCCCAATCTGCTGGCAGGCCTCATTTGCCTGCCTCTTTTGACCGCGGTTTTCGATGTGGTGGGTATTTTCGGTGGATATATGATAGGCGTTAAACTGTTAGGGGTGAGTGGAGGAACCTATTTTGCCGAGATGGCCAATTATGTTGAGATGCAGGACGTGATGGAGGGCATATATAAGTCCCTGAGCTTTGGGGTGATCATAGTATGGGTAAGCTGTTTTAAGGGGTACTTTACGGGCATATTTTCAGGTTACGGAGCAGAGGGAGTGAGCAAAGCCACCACCCAGGCCGTGGTTCTCTCCTCCGTGCTGGTCTTGGTATGGGATTATTTCATGACATCCCTGCTTTTTTAGCAGACTCTTATCGGCCCAGGCACAACAGAGCCGGAGTGAGCAAGGGGTTTTGGCGTTTCAAGAAACATCCCTGACCCCGGTTGAGGGGTGTCCTTTTCAAAAGGCCAAATTGTTAGGGATATTCTATGATCAAGATTACGGATCTTCATAAATCATTTGACGGAAACAGGGTGCTCAGGGGCATCTCTCTGGAGATCAAGAAGGGAGAGGTGATCGCCCTTATCGGCAGGAGTGGAGGGGGCAAAAGCGTGCTCCTGAAACATGTAAGCGGCCTGATGAAACCGGACCGTGGAAGCGTGTTCATTGATGGGAAGGATGTGGCCACGTTGAAGGGGAGGGGGCTGATGGCCCTAAGGGATCGCCTGGGGTTCCTGTTCCAGGGCGGCGCCCTATTTGATTCCATGACCGTGTACGAGAATGTGGCTTTTCCCTTGGAGGAGAAGACGAACTGGGATCATGAACGGATTCGGGAGAGGGTGCTCTTGGAGCTGGAGCGCGTGGGGCTCTCGGGCGCAGAGGAAAAATATCCCTCCCAGATCAGCGGGGGGATGGTCAAACGTGCAGCCCTTGCAAGGGCCTTGGTAATGGACCCCGAGATCATGCTTTTCGATGAACCCACCACCGGATTAGACCCGATCATCGGTCATGCCATATTGAACCTTATTCATTCATGTCACCGCCGTTTCTCGTTTACCGGCATTATCGTCACCCACGAGATCCCCAAGATATTCGAAATTGTGGACAGGGTTGCATTGATTCACGAAGGCGTGGTGCTGATAGAGGGGACCCCCGAGGAGTTCATCTCCTCCACTGAACCCATGGTGAAGGCCTTCTTAGGGGAGCCCATGGAAGAGGCCGGAGGGGAGAGCGGTTAAGGGCCGGAGGAATGGAGAGGAGGAGGGGATGAGAAAATTTGATCTCGAGCTGGCAGTAGGAATATTTATGATTGCCGGGATCCTCTGTCTGGGCTATCTTTCCATCAAGTTGGGCAGAATGGAGGTCTTGGGCGAGAAAGGGTATGAGGTTTTCGCCATTTTTTCAAACAGTGGCGGGCTCAGAGCGGGGTCCCCGGTGGTCATAGCGGGGGTTGAAGTTGGTCGCGTGAAGGAGATTACCCTGGATGACTATCAGGCGCGGGTCAGGATTAATCTGCCTGTTGACGTAAAGATCCAGGAGGATGCAATCGCCTCCATCAAAACAAAAGGGTTGATAGGGGAGAAATATATTGAAATCACTCCTGGAGGCTCTGAGAAGTTCGTTGAGCCGGGAGGGAGGATTCGGGATACGCAGCCTGCCGTGGATCTGGAACAGCTGATCTCCAACTACGTTTTCGACAAGTTATGAGTGCGGAGAAAGGATAGAATTGACAAATGAGATGGAAAAGCTGGTGGCGATGGGCCATCGTCTTAATATCTATTCTCGGCTTGGGGAATCCATCCTGGGCAGGAGAGCCCACCGAGCAGCTCAAAGGGACCATAGATAAGATCATATCCATCCTGAGCGATCCAGCCCTCAAGGGGCCGGAAAATGCAGAGGAAAGAAACCGGCTGGTTCGCCAGGCAGTGGATGAGAGGTTCGACTGGGAGGAAATCTCCCGCAGGACCTTGGGCAGGCACTGGTCGCGGAGAACCAAGGAAGAGAGAAAGGAGTTCATCCGCCTTTTCGGGAAGCTGCTGGAACGCACTTACAGGCGTAAAGTGGATGACTACTCGGGGGAAAAGGTGGTATATGAAAATGAGGTCCTTGATGGAGACTACGGCGTTGTCAAGACCAAGATCATTACCAAGAAAGCAAAAGAGATTCGCGTGCTTTACAGGATGAAGAAGAATGGCGATTCATGGTACGTCTACGACATATCCATCGAAGGCGTTAGCCTTATAAATAATTACCGGAACCAGTTTAACAGTATAATCGTGCGCTCATCCTACCATGAGCTGATCAAGAAATTGCGAGCAAAGGTGTCGGCTCAATGACATTAAGAAAAGGAGCCTTTCCCCTCATGAAAAGACCCGGCTGGTTGGTCCTCGGCTTTTTGCTTCTATGGGTCCAGTCTCCCTTGCTTCCAAGGGCCTTTTGCAGTGAGATATCGCCCTCTGTTGCCGGCAATGGGATCCCCGCCGTCGCAAAAAAGGCGCTCATCCACCCGAACCCCATATCGGGCCTCTCCATCAGGCCGGACGGTTTCGGCGGTTTCCTTTATTCCTATGTAGACGAACACGGTAACAGGCATGTCACAAACAGCATAGACCTTGTGCCCGAGAAAGTACGCGCTCACTGGAACCGGACAGCCCGATCTAAGTCATTGCCTTTGCTGGAAGCGAGGCCGGACGGTTTCGGCGGAAACCTCTATACTTATATGGACCGGGAGGGCTGCAGACATACAACAAACAGCCTCGCTCTGCTCCCCAGGGAATTTCAAAGGGAGATGACTGCGGGCGCCTTCTTGCCCGGGGAGGCTGGAAGAATATCCCCAGGGGAGGAGAGGGTCCCTCTGGTGCTTGCCAGGGCCGAGGCTTCACAGGGGTCTTCTGGAAAAGCAACAGCGCCTAATGAACCGAAGTCCATTGCCGACCCACTTGAGCCCCTCAACAGGGCTATTTTTTATTTCAATGATCGGCTTTACTTCTGGATTATAAGGCCTATTGCTATCGGGTACCGCAAGCTGATGCCAGAACCCCTGAGGGTATGTGTGCGCAACTTCTTTTCCAATCTTTATACCCCGGTGCGTGCGGTGAACTGTCTGCTGCAGGGGAAGATCAAGAGCTTCGGGACCGAGCTGGTCCGCTTTGTGGTGAACACAACAATGGGCGTCCTGGGATTCGGTGATCCGGCAAAGGAGGTCTTTGCCTTGGAAAAGCAGGATGAGGATTTGGGACAGACACTGGGGTGCCTGGGGATTGGTCCGGGTATCTATATCAACTGGCCGATCCTCGGCCCTTCCAGCGTCCGTGATACGGTGGGGCTTATAGGAGATGCATTTCTTGATCCTATCAACTACATTGTTGGGCCAACGAGGTACAATGCGGCCGTCAGGGGTTACCGCGGTATCAATGAGACATCCCTGAGCATTGGTGAGTATGAGGACCTGAAGGATGCATCCCTTGACCCTTATGTGTCCCTCAAAGATGCCTATTTCCAGTCCCGCCAGCACAAGATCAAGAAATAGCCGGGACAGAGCAGCCGCGTCAAAGGCTGAAAGGAGAGGGATCTTTAACTGTCGTGATGCTCCATAGGTCGAGGAGGTGTTGTGAGTGAACGTATCAGATATCATTAAACGCCATGTGGCAGAGACTCCGGAAAAGACGGCCATCATATTCGAAGAACGTCGAATCTCTTATGGTGAGTTGGATGCATTGATCAATAAGGCCGCCGAGGGTATCAGCGGATTGGGCCTCAAACGGGGAGACGTACTCTCCCTTTTTCTCCCCAGCATTCCGGAGCTGATCATCGCTTATTTAGGGACGGTGAGGGCGGGGGTGACCCTGAATCTGGTAAACGCCATGCTCCAGGAGACGGAGGTTGCCTATATTCTCAATGATTGCAGCACCAAGGCGGTACTTACGGACACAAAGAGATTGCCTATCGTGGAGGCCGTACGAAGCGAGGTGAAGTCTCTGACTGATATCATCCTGCTTGAGGAAGGTGACAAGTACCCCGGTTTTAAGGCCATGTTGAGAGAGGGCGGAGGCGAGTTCAATGCCCCGGCTACCAAAGGCAGTGACCTGTGCCATTTGATGTACACCTCCGGCACAACCGGGTGGCCCAAAGGCGTCATGGCCACCCATCTCAATATATACCATAATTCCACCCACTTCGGTAGGATTCACTTCAGGCCGGAGGACACGATCATGGTGGCGACCCCCATTTTTCACTGCTGGGGCCTGATCAACGGCACTCTCGGGATGCTTTCCGTGGGAGGTACTGTGATTACGGTGGAGCGTTTCTATCCGGAAAAGGCCTTGGAGGATATTGAGCGGTTGAAACCGACCGTATTTCAGGGTGTGCCGCCCATGTACAACCTCATGCTCAAACAACCCGATCTTGACAAACGGGATATCTCATCAGTGGTCTTCTGTTTGTCGGCAGCTACCAAGATGCCTGAAAACCTCATACGACAGGTGGAACAAAAGCTGAAATGGCGGTATGCCGAGGCATGGGGACTCACAGAGGTATCCTGCGTGGGGACCACTGCTCCTTACACGGAGACCCGGATCGGGTCGTGCGGCAGGGGAATGGATGACGCGGAAATAAAGGTTGTTGACGATGAGGGAAACACCCTGCCCCCGGGTAAGCAGGGGGAGTTGTGCGTCAAGGGAACCTGTGTCACCAACGGTTACCTCAACAAGCCGGAGGCCACCAGGGAGGCCTTTGACCCTGAAGGGTGGTTTCATTCCGGGGATATCGCTTACATGGACGAAGACGGATACGCCTACATCGTGGACAGGAAAAAGGACATGATCAATGTGGGGGGCGAAAAGGTATTCCCCTCCGAGGTGGAGGACATGATGCTTGAGCACCCCAAGATCAAGGACTTAGTAATAGTGGGAATTCCGGACGACCTTAAGGGCGAGGCGCCCAAGGCCTTCATACAGCTAAAAGAGGGGGAGAGTGCTACTGAAGAAGAGGTCAAGGAGTATTGCAAAAAAAAGATGGCCCCCTACAAGGTGCCTGTTTCCGTGGAGTTCCTCGACGAGATACCGCGCTCCGCTTCGGGCAAGGCCCTCCGGCGCCTGTTGAGAGATAAAGAGTGGGATAAGAAATAGCAAGTTTTTACTTCTGGTTCAATATTTCCTCCGGTACCAGGCCCTTCAGATGGGGGAAGGGATCTTTCATGTGGGGGATTTGCATGGCCTGTGCGAACTGATCCTGGAAATCAGGTTCCACCGTCAGCTCGATATATTCCACGTTTCTTGACACCCAATTGGCCTCATCCCTTTTCTTGCGGTTGAGAAGCGCCGCCCTGGCGCCGTCACCGGCCGCGTTTCCCACCGAGATGATTTTTTCCACGTCACAGTCGGGGAACAGGCCCATGATCAGGGCCTTTTCACGGTCCACATGGGTCCCGAAGGCCCCCGCGATCTTTACCCTGTCCACCTTCTCAATGCCCATACGGCGCATCATGAGTTTGCACCCGCAGTACAGTGCGCCCTTTGCCAGTTGAATCTGGCGGACATCTTTCTGGGTCATCACTATGTCTTTGCCTATACTGGTCTCTTCGGCCCAGGCGATGACGAATTCGGGCTGATTGTTATCCGGGTTCCTGCGGAAACGCTTCGATTTCTGATCAGGGTTGAATCGTCCGCTCTTCAGGATTACCCCCGCACGGTAGAGTTCGGCCAGTACGTCAAGGATGCCTGACCCGCATATCCCTTTGGTTTTCATCTCCTCCGGTTTTGAATAGCTCCTCCAGGCATCTCTCCCTATCACCTTGTAATCCACTTCATGGGTCTCGGGGTCGATTTTGATCCGTTCGATGGCGCCCGGCGCCGCGCGCATGCCAAAGGCGAGCTGGGCACCCTCCAAGGCGGGTCCGGTGGCGCAGGAAGAGGATATGAGCTTGTCCTTGTTCCCCAGCACGAGTTCACCGTTTGTACCGATGTCTATTATAAGCTGGATTTCGTCGCTCTTGTACGGTTCCTCTGCAATAAGGACGCCCACGTTGTCGGCCCCCACGAATCCTGCTTCGTTCGGGAGCACATGTATGTAAGAACCTTTGTTGATATTCAGGCCCATATCTCTGGCCTTGATATCGAGACCGTGATGAATAACCGGAGGGAAGGGGGCCAGTCCCACATGCTCCGGATCCAGCTGAAGCAGGATATGGTGCATGGCCGTATTGCAGACGATAGTCACATCCTCAATGTCATCCACGCCCAGTCGCAGGTATTCTTTGCCTTCTTCAGGGACCTCGATCCATTCCTCTCCCCCTTCGTCTTCCCCATTTTTTTTGGCCTTCTTTTTTGGGGGATGAGTCGACTTGATCGCTTCCTGGATGATGGAATTAAGCCCGGCCACGATATCATCGCTCATCTTTTGTAGACCGCCGGGGTTCATCATGTGATAGGTGATACGGCTCATCACATCCTCACCGTACTTGCACTGGGGATTCATGAGCGATTGCGTATCAAGGACTTCCATGGTGACCAGATCGCAGAAGTACCCGGCTACAGTGGTGGTGCCGATGTCAATGGCTATCCCGTAACAATGATCCACTTTCCCGGGCCTCACACGGATGATCTCCCTGTCCATCCATACACTCACGGTGACCTCCCAATTCCCCTTTCGCAATGTATTGGGGAGGTCCCGCAGGACCAGGAAGTCGATGCTGAGCTCCTTCAGACCATGCTCCTTTTCGAGGGCTTCGCAGAGCCTTTCGAAGTCGCCCGTAGGTTCTTCAAAAGAGGGGGGAGGCATTTCCACATGGTAAAGTCTCACGGCCGGATCATGTTCGATGTGGATGTCCCTTGCCGCCTTGCTCACCACCTGCTTGCCCGCCCTCGACTCCTCGGGTACGAATATAAGCAGGTCTCCCTCAATCCTGGCGCAGCAGCCTAAACGGTACCCCTCTTTTTTCTGGGCCTCGTTTATAAATTTCTCCTCCTCCTCCTGCCACGGCGACACATGCTCCCTGCTGGATTGAATGCCGAATTTCTCAAAAAAGCCCTCCTCTATCCGCACCTTGCATTTTCCGCAGACCTTTTTCTCGCCGCACAGGGTCTCGATGTCGACACCCAACTCTCTGGATGCCTCTATTACCGACATCCCTTTCCTGATTTCACCCCTCCGTCCGGAAGGCTGAAAGATCACCTTTGCCTTTTCCATATCCATAGCAGTTCCTTTTCAGGCTTCAACTTGCGAAACGCTGTCTATTTACCACCCAGAATACCGTCACCACGAAGTTCACGAAGAGTATGAGGAAATTTGAAGCTATTTGTTCTGGAGCTTGCGCAACTGCGAGATCATCTTGATGGCCTCCTGGACTGCATTGCCTGCGGATTCGGCATAGCCATCCGCCCCGAATAGCTTTGCCACATCGCTGGTCAGAGGCGCCCCGCCTAACATGATCTTCACATCGGGATTCTTCTCCTTGATCATCTGCACCACCTTTTTCATCCCCATCATGGTGGTGGTCATCATGGCGGAAAGGGCGACGATCTCTGAATCCGTCCTCATCTGCTCCTCGGCGAATTTCTCAAGAGGCACATCTCTTCCCAGGTCATGGACCGTGAACCCGGCCACCTCGAACATCATCTTGATCAGGTTTTTGCCGATGTCGTGCACGTCCCCCTGCACAGTCCCGATTACCACCTGACCCTTTACCTTCTGATCCAGATCCTCCACCTTGATGTGGGGCCGCAGAATATCCAGACCTGCGTAAAGGGCGTCGGCCGCCATTAGAAGCTCCGGTACGAAATACTCGTGTTGGTCATAGAGATCGCCTACCACCTCCATGCCGGCGGCAAGACCGTTCATCACCGCGTCGTAGGCGTCCAGACCTTCATCCACCACCCTTTGTGCGGCTTCCTTTACCTTGTCTTCTTCGAAGTTAACCACGCCGTCCTTGAGAACTTGGAGCAGCTCCTCCCTCAGTTCTTCCTTGCCCATGTTGTCCCTCCTTAATAAAAGTACAGGTAATTACTCAGATTTCATATTTCTATACTTGGCCGTGATAATGAGGCATCCCATGAAGAACTATGTTCTTCCCACGGCCGGTGTGGGGGAACGCCCCAGGTCCCGGATGGCCTCGTTGATCGCGGTCATGTTCTCCGGCTTGATATCCGGCCAGATGTCGCATCCTGGCCATACCGCATCCACACCGGAGTCAATGCAGGCCTTGACCGCATCCCGAATCTCCTGGGTCGAGGCCTTACTCGGCAGCGTGAATCCATCGTAGTCCCCTAACAGGAGAATGTCATTCCCTATCTTTTTTCTCGTCTCCGAAAGGGTGTTCTTGTGGTCCACGCTGATGGCCTCTGCACCGCAATCGTTCATCAGTTCGATGATAAGGTCGGTGGATCCGCAGATATGAAGAATCTTGGGAGAGGACCACGCCTCGAAGATCTTTCTCAACCGGGGCTGCACCAAGGTTTTGAACATCCTCGGGCTCAGGAGATCCGCGCCGGTCCCCATCTCCCTGAGGTTCACATAATCGGCCCCCATTTCACGGTAGTGCCGGCCCAAATCAATGATCAGGTTCGTGAGCCTGTCCAGAAGGGCCTCCACCTTGGCTTTCTCTTTGAATGCCATCTTCATGAGGACATCCAGTTCCACTAATTGCCCGGCAAGAGTGAAAGGGCCCAGGATCCATGTCCCTATGGCATGGGTATCCCCGATCCTCTCTTTCAGGATCTCGATGGCCTCGGAGACAATCGGCATCCGACCTTTACGGACGTAATCTTCCGGAATGACCACCTCTTCGGGGCTTGCCCATTTCTTGGGGATCGTGGGGTATAGGATATCTTCGGCGTCCTCATAGATGCTCACTTCCAGGCCGAATGCCTCCGGGACGGTGCACATGTCGTAGGGCACCACGGCGGAGTCAAAACCGAACATCTCCATGGACTTGATGGCCGTGCCCGCCATATTTTCGGCAGAAAGATGGATCTGAGGAAACCGGATCCCAAGGGCCTCGATCGCCGGTACCGTCACCATTCCCTGTCCACTGAAGCAGGGCATGGTATCTATAGGTTTCCTGGAGAAAAGATTGAGGACCCTCTGTCTTGATGTCATATCATTCATGACGCACTCCTTTCCTTCTGCGATTGTTGTGATACTTTGATTTTCGCACTTTCTTATTCCTCTCCTGTCCGGTCCATTAAGGCCTCCAGACCGGATTGAGGCTCCAGGCCCGCAGTCGGGCAAATGGCAACGCACTGGCCGCAGGAGGGGCAATTCTCCTCTATCAAGGTCATGCTGGAAGACAGGGCCAGCCTGGTCTCATATCCACGGTTCACAAAGTCTATGAGGGACTTTCCGTTTCTTATGGTGCATATCTGGACGCATTTCCCGCAAAGCACGCAGCGATTGGGATCATACCTCAGATAGGGATTGGTGGTATCCAGCGGCAGCTGTTCAGTTGGCAGCGCCCTGAACTCTTCGGGCGTCTTCAGTTTGACCTTGAGCTTTGGGGCCAGCTTTTGTAGCTCGCATTTCTTGTTTTTCCAGCATTTTCGGCAGTCCAGGTCGTGATAGGCTATCATCAACTTAAAAGCTGTACGACGAAGCCTTGCCGCTCCGGGAGTGTCGGTTCGGACCACAAGGCCCTCCGATACCGGTTGCGTGCAGGCCGTCACCAGACCCCTTCCTTCCACTTCAACGTAGCAGAGCCGGCACCCGCCAAAGGGGAGATCCGCCTCGGGGAGGTAGCAGAGGTGGGGAATATAGATCCCTGCATCCAGTGCGGCTTGCAGGATCTTTGCACCTTTGTCCGCTTCAACCGGTATATCGTCAATCGTCAGTTTAACCCGTTCCGTCATTTTTCCACCTGACCGGGCACCTTGCTTACAGGCGAGAGCTTGATCACGGCACCGTACTCTTCGGGGCATACCTCCAGACAGTTCCCGCACTTGATGCATTTGTCCTGGTCGATCACTTTGAAGCGCTTGGGGTGCTGTGTGATGGCCTCGGAGGGGCAGACCACCATGCAGTGCTCACAGCCCCGGTAGCACTTCTCCGGCACTATGTAGTAGGCGATGAGGTCCCGGCAGACTAAGGCCGGACAGCGTTTTTCCAGTATGTGGGCCTCGTATTCCTCCCGGAAATACCGCAGCGTGGTGAGCACCGGGTTAGGGGCCGACTTGCCCAGGCCGCAAAGTGAGCCCGCCTTGATCTCCTCCCCCAGGCTGACGAGCAGTTCCATGTCTTGCGGTTGCCCTCGGCCGCTCGCAATGTCTTCCAGGATGCTCAGCATTTGCCGGGTCCCCAGGCGACACATAACGCACTTGCCGCAGGATTCTTTTACCGTGAAATCAAGGAAAAAGCGGGCGGCGTCCACCATGCAATTGTCTTCGTCCATGACGATCATGCCGCCTGAACCCATCATGGCCCCGGCCTCTGTGAGGGAGTCGAAGTCAATGGACGTCTCCAGAAAATTTTCGGGGAGACAACCGCCCGAAGGCCCGCCTATCTGTACGCCTTTGAAACGCTTGCCCCCTTTTACGCCGCCTCCGATCTCATTTATGACGGTGTTGAGGGTCGTGCCCATGGGTACTTCTACGAGCCCTACGTTTTCCACCTTTCCCGCTAAGGCAAAGACCGCCGTACCCTTGCTTCGATCGCTGCCTATGGCGGAAAAATATTCGCCCCCCCGATCAATGATTACGGGAATGGAGGCAAAGGTTTTCACGTTATTGAGCTGGGTGGGTTTTTGCCACAGCCCCGATTCAATGGACTGGGGCGGTCTTACGCGGGGGAATCCCCTTTTTCCCTCGATGGAGTACATGAGCGCACTGGACTCCCCGCAGATGAAGGCCCCCGCTCCCTGAAAGACCTCGATATCGAAACTGAACCCCGTCCCAAGGATATCTTCGCCCAGAAGTCCCCGCTCTTTTGCCTGGCCGATGGCGGTCTTGAGCCGCTCCACGGCCAGGGGGTATTCCATGCGGGTGTAGATGTAACCCTGGGGAGACTGCAGAGCATAGGCGATGATGATCATGCCCTCC
The DNA here is from genome assembly GCA_029933075.1 of Deltaproteobacteria bacterium. Taxonomy (GTDB): domain Bacteria; phylum Desulfobacterota; class DSM-4660; order Desulfatiglandales; family Desulfatiglandaceae; genus JAOZOW01. The sequence continues at coordinate 17,249 of JAOZOW010000032.1, forward strand.
AGGACCGCCTGGGGATCGCTTTCCAGGATTACCCGATCCATGAAGGCGCCCGGGTCCCCTTCATCCGCATTACAGACCACATACTTGGGCGTGCCTTTAGCCTTCATGCAGGCGGCCAGTTTTCGCCCGGTGGGAAAACCGGCTCCACCTCTTCCCCTGAGCCCGGAGCGCTTGATCTCTTCCGCGATTTCATCGGGCCTCATCTCGAGGGCCTTGGCAAGGGCGCCGTATCCCCCGAGTGCGATATAGTGGTCTATATTTTCAGGGTCAATAAAACCGCAGTTTCTCAGCAGCAACCTCAGTTCATGCTCTGAGCGGGGCAATTCCGGGATGTGGGGGGGGATGCCGTCGCCTCCTTCAAGGGTCCCCAGGGCAAGTTCCATGCAGGGATCGTCTTCTAAAAGGAACCCCTCTACCAGACGGGGGACCATCTCAGGGCTCACGTTGTGGTAGCAGATACGGGGATAATCCGGCTTGCTGATGATTACCAGCGGTTCATAATTGCAGAACCCCACCGAGCCTGTTTGAATGATCCTGGCCTCAACGTTCATTCTTGCAAGCTCGCGCTCAAACTCCGCTACCACCTCGAGGGCGCCCGATGCCCTGTCGCTGGTGGCCGTGCCTATTCGGATCACCGGGATGCCTTCCTGTTCCAGGGATTCCCAATGGGCAAGGGCCTCTTTTTTGATCTCTTCGAATTTCATGGACGTTTTTTTATGACCCTATCCCGATTTCAACCCGACCGATTTTCGCCTTCCCCTTCCTCCTGTTCTGCGGGTGACGAGGTCATTTTCAGGTTCACCAGGGCCTCATCCACCCGGGATGGGGACATCTTCGGGTAAATTTTTTCACCGATTACCATCACAGGCGCCAGGCCGCAGCAGCCTATACAGGCAACCCGGTCCAGGCTGAATTCCCCGTCTTCGGTGATGCCCCCTACCTCTATGTCCAACGTCCTCTTCAGGGCTTCCAAAACCAGGCCGCCCCCGACCATATGACAGGCCGTCCCCATACACATCTGTATGGGGTGCTTTCCCAATGGTGTGAACCGAAAATGATTGTAAAAGGAGGCCACGCCGTGCACCTGAATATCACTCATTCCCAGATGGGATGAAACCTCCTGGATCGCTTTGCGGGGCAAGTACCCGAAGACCTGTTGCACCCTTTGCAGTATGGGGATCAAGCGGCTCCTGTCCCTCTCATACTGTGCCAGTATCTTGCCGATCTCTTCTGCAATCTGTTCTTCGTTCTCAAGATGGGCTGCTGTCATGCCTTCCACTTCTCCGATAAGAATTTCGGGATATCACTTGCTTCCGAGGGGCCTAATATTATTTCCCACGAAGGTAGCTCCTCCTCCAGTTCCTCTTTGAGCTTTTTTGCAACGCCGGGAATGATGAGCTTTCTGTGTTTTACCCTGCTTTCCACCTCGAATTTGGCGAGAAAATCGGCAATCGCCTCACCGGTGAACTTACCGGATGTCCATGCGGCTAAGACGCCTATCCCGCCCGTGTCTTTTATGCACAGGAATGCGGGTATGTTCGCCTCTTCAATGGCGCCCGAGACGATAAAAAAGTCCAGAGCGTAGTTGGTGGAGATCAAAACAGGGGAATTTTCATCGGGATGGCTGATTTCATACACTTTTTCTTCCACCGTCATGGGCCTGCGGGGGTCGCTGTAAATATTGAATCGATGGACCAGGAGAGGAAAGACGAGGTCTTTTTCCGTCAGGGAGGTAACGACAATGCCCGTGTACCGGATCATCAGGGCGGCTGCTGCGAGGGCCTCCTCAAACTTATCCTGGTACATGAAACAGGGAAAGGCCATGGTGGGGTAGCCTAAGGGCCTGAACCCCTTTTTAAGGGCGGCCCTCCTGATAAGGGTCTGGTCCCTGATACCCTCCAAAAGGTCCTTTGACCCGGGGTCTATGACGCACTGTTCGATGCCCGCATCCTTGAGCTGAGATGTGACGGAGATCACCTCGTCCAGGCTCTCCCCTTTCACTCCGGCCGGCACGCCCAGCTCCTTGATCTTGGGGATGGCGGCGCTCACATTTTCAGCGGTGATGGGATACACAAGGGGCCTTCGATCCGCACACAGGGCGGCGGCGGAGAAGAGGGTGTCCGTATCTCCGGAGATAAGGATCAGGGGGAGGTCCGTGGCTTTCGAGGCCTTTCCGACCCTTGCTACAAACGTGTCCCTGTCGCCCGATTCATTGGAGAGCGCCAGGAGATTTACCCGGAGGGTATGCCCGATCCTTTCAAACCGGAGTTCATGGATGCGGGCTATTATTTCCTCCACCTCCGGCTCGCCCTCCCTGTCGGAGACCAGCACAGCCAATCCCGGCTCGTGAAAAAATGTCTTCTCATGTCTGAACATGACCTCTTCTTCACCGATGACCAGGGCCTCTTCCCCCGTTCCGACAGTTACGAGCTTTACGGGAGGGGCCATGGCGCTTTCAAGCTCTGTCCTCACTTCCGGGTCAAGGTAAGGGCAGTCATCCAACTTGGCTCCTCCCGTAGCCAATTTCATTGCAAAGGCAAAGCAGGTGGCACAACCGCATTCCTTGCAATTGGTCTTGGGCAATTTTTTCATGATATCGGCGCCCTTTAAAGCCATTGCGAACCTCCTGGTTTTCTTACGGTGTAGTTATTTTCTTGATCAACCTGAGCGCCTCGGGATGTCTCAGGACCAGCAGGTTTGCACCTGCAAGGAGGAACGTTATACCGGTGGTGGCCTCCCAGAGAACCCCCTGATCCCTGCTCTCCTTCGCCTCCTTGGTCCTCCAGCATTCAATCCCCACATCGGCAAACACGGGCATCTGCATCATGTTGTCCCTATCCGCAAGTCCGAAAAGCTTGATGCTTTCAATAATGGAAAAGGTGTATTCCATTCCGTACCCGAGGGCCGAAGAGGTGGGGTCGACCACGATCCTCTCGGGCGGGAAAAACTTGCAAAGGGCGATGTTCAATTCCTTGGTCAGGTTGGCATCCATGGAGGCCTGGGCCACGATGCAGTGGCCGTGCTCCAGGGCGGCCTGGGCGATCTCCTGGTAATTTCCCTTTAACACAGGACCTAAAAGAAAGTTTTTTCCGGAACATACACGTGCAACTTCAATTAATACTTGAGAGTCTTTTTCCTCGTCTCCCGTTCCCAATACGACCAGGGGGACATCTACGGCCTTCACTACCTGCTCGACCGTTTTTGCCGCCTCCCCGGGAGATGCATCCTTGCCCGCGGGATCGGTACTCAAGAGTCGGAGGCACAGGATCTCCGCTCCAAATTCCTCCACGCATTTCTTTGCCCAGCTCATGGGATCGGACGCCACGTCTTCGAATGGCTCCAGGATCCAGGGGGCCCAGTTTTCAGGCCTCGTATCCAGGACCTCCAGGGCGAGTCCCGGGGGATTGGGCAGAGAGCCTTCAAAGAAGTGGAGGGGGAGGGCATTCTCTCCCCCTATCTTACGCGCCTTTTCCCCCCCTCCCAGGATCACCTCTCGGATTTTCACCGGATATTTTTCCAGGGGTGCTTCATATGCCATTTTCGCCTCCTTTCACACCTCAAGCCAGGAGTGGGAGTAAAGGGTCCTGCCCATCAGGACCTGTGTGGTCTTCACGTAGTCCCGTTCCTTTGGGGAGAGGGAGGAGATATCCACCTCCTCTTCGTCCATTGCCTTGTGAATAAGCTCCACGATTTCGGGCATCTCGCCCCTGTTAAGGCGAATGAGTTCCTCGTCGAAGCCGCTGACAATTGCCGCGTCCTGTCCGTATCTGGCGATCATGACCATGAAGGTGCGGTTCAGCAGACCCCGCAGCTCCTTGGGAGCGCTGTAGGAGAGGTTGGAAAGGCCGCATACCGACTTTGCGCCCGGCGCCAGGTCGGGAATCATCTGGATAAATTCCATGTAGGAGAGGACCTGGCGTTGATCCACTGCGATCGGCATGAGAACGGGATCGATCCAGATGTCCTCGTTGGGTATTCCCAGCTCGTTTGCAAACTCCAAAGATTCCATGATGCTTGCGGCCCTCTCGTCCGCATCCGAGGGCAGACCTGCATCATTGATGACAGACAGGACCAGACCCGCGGAGTATTTCCGGGGAAGAGGCATCATGGTTTCCCTGCTTTCGGTCGTTCCCGAGGCAGAATTAACCAGGGCCTTTTTCTTGCAGATCCGCAGGCCCGATTCCATGGCCACCGGATTGGTGGTGTCCAGGCACAGGGGGAGGTCCGTGTAGTCCTGAACCGTCTTCACCAGCCATTCCATGGTTTCCGCCGGCTCCTTTTTTACCGGCCCCACATTCAGGTCAAGGTAGTCCATGCCGTTTTTGGCCTGTCCCTCGACACACTCCCGGATGGGTTCGGGGTTGCGCTCCTTAATGGCCCGGGAAATTACTTTGGACATCACGTTTAAATCTTCACCGATGAGAATCATGCTGTTTCCCCTCTCTTTGGTTATGATATCGAGATAGATCTTGGACAAGCCTGTTAGTAGATGAAAGGTAAAGGAATTTCAATCGTCCAATGGATGATTTTTTTCGCTGATTGGGACTATTTTTCAGCCCCTATGGTGCCACAGGGAAGATCCAGGGCATTTTCCGACAAAGGCGGGATGTCAGGGGAATGGATATAGAATGGAAAGGCGGGGTTCAAGAGTCGATTTCCACGATACCGACCTTTATTGCGAATTGAATCAATTGAGAGATGTTCTCCAGTCGCAGCTTCTCCATGATCTTGGCTCTATGGGTCTTGACCGTGCTCCGGCTGATGCAGAGGATTTCCGAGATCTCTCTGGTTGTGCGGCCTTCTGCGATCATCTGAAATATCTCGCGCTCCCGGTTGGAAAGGGTGCTGTAAAGCTGTTCCCTGAAGGATTTTTTCTTTGTGGAGACGTAATCTTCTATGATCAGGCGGGATACTGAAGGGCTCAGATAAGTATCGCCGCTCTGTGCGGCCCTTATGGCCTTGATAATGTCATCGCCAGTGGAGTCTTTGAGGAGGTATCCGGAGGCCCCGAGACTGAAAAGCTCTTTGATATACCGCTCATGGCTGTGCATGGAAAGTATAATGATCTTGGTCCGGGGCAGGAGTTTCTTGATCTGTCGGGTTGCTTCTATACCGTTCAGCATGGGCATGGCAATGTCCATTAGGACCACATCCGGCTTGAGTTGTTCCACTTTCCTGACCGCCTCCCGGCCGTTTTCGGCTTCTCCTATCACCTGAAACCCCGGCTCTCCCTCCAGGAGTTTTGCGAGACCCTCCCGGACGATGGTGTGATCGTCCGCCAGAAAGATGGTAACGCGATTATCGATCACGAGTAAACTCCCTGATAGGAATTTCAATGCGTATCCGCGTACCCTGTCCGGGCGAGGTTCGGAGGGAGAAGTCACCACCTAACATTGCCGCCCGCTCCCTCATGGACAGAAGACCCAGGCCATGTTTGGGTTGGTCAAGTTCGCTTGCAACAAACCCAACGCCGTCGTCTTCGGCCAGTAAGATGATCTTTGGATATCCTTTGATGATGGAGAGTCTGAAATGTTTTGCCCGGGAATGCCTCAGTGCATTGGTAAATGCCTCCTGGGAGAGCCGATAGAGCAGGGTTTCTATCTCCGGATCTACCCTTTCTTCAAAACCCACCATTCTGAAATCCACCGCCATTCCGCTTCGCCCGGACATGGAGGAGAGATAAGAGTCAAGCGCCGGTTCCAGTCCAAGGTCGCTCAGCAACGCGGGATGAAGCCTGTATGATATACGGCGCATCTCCTGGTGTGTGCGGCTTATCTGTTTCTTTGCCTCTGCAATGAGCGTCTTTATTTCGTCATTGCCTTCCGATGAGAGACCCTTTTCAATGGTCTCCAATGTGAAACTGATCCCGGTAAGGGCCTGACCGGCTTCGTCGTGCAGCTCCCGGGCGATCCGTTTTCGTTCTTCCTCCTGGGAGTGGAACAACTTGGCCGTAAGCCTCTTGAGGTCTTCCCGGTGTTTGCGGACGGTTTGAAGCAGGCGAGCATTTTCAATGGCGCCACCCAAGAAATTCCCCAGAGAGCCCAGCAGGTGGTAATCCTGCCCTGTGGTGAGATCCCTTTGGGGTGGAACCACAAAGGAGAGAAATCCCGAGGCCTTTTCCTTTGCAGTAATCAGGAAACAGGTAAGCTCTACAGAGCGGCCTCCGCCTTTCAAGGTGGCTCTGAAAGGGGGAAAAATGGGTTCGGGATTGAGAGAGAGATCCCTCTTGAGCAGCGAGCGCATGAGGCGCTCGTCATGGAGCTCTATCCTGGGGGTCCGGGCGTCGGTCTCCTCGGTTAGCCCTTTTTGCACCCTCAGGATGAAACCGGGCTTGTCGTGATCGATCAGGAAGATGCCCCCGGAGGCAAGGTTCAAGACATCCAGGACCTTTTTTAGGGCGGTCATGAGGACTTCATCCAGGTCCTGAGTCCTGTTCATAGCAAAGGCAACTGAATTCAGCAGCCATAATTCCCAGTGTCGCTTCCGGAAGCTGCGGATGGCGTCCATGCGGGCTGTTATGTCTTTGGCAATGCTTTCATAACCGGTAATTTCACCATCTTTACCTCTGGTAGCGTTTCCGCTGAGCAGGCAGTGTAGCCGCGTCCCGTCTTTTTTCCTGAAAACCGCCTCGAAATCCTTGAAAAATCCATCCCTGTGGATCTGCTTCCGGAAAACCTGCCAGTGTTTCGGGTTATCGTATATCTCTTCCACGGATCGCAGTGCGAGCAATTCCTGCTTGCCGCCATATCCGAGCAGCTCCACACCCGCCTGATTCACATCTTTTACGGTGCCTTCCTTGGAGATAATCAAAATCATGTCTTTGGAGCCTTCGAAGATACGTCGATACTTCCTCTCAGAGAGTTTCAGGTCGTTTTCGAGTCGTTTTCGATCGGAGATATCGATGAAGACTTCCATGCCCCCAATTACGCGTCCATCCTGCCCTCTGAGCCTGGAAAAGCTGCATATCGTAGGGATCTCTTTCCCATCTTTTCCGATCAGGGTAAGTTCCCGATTGTAGACATCTTCCCCCGTCCGCGTTGTCCCTTTTAAAGGGCAATCGGTATCGCAGCTCGGGCTGTTGAGGACCTCTTTGCATTGCATTCCCATGGCCTCGGTTGCCGTGAGGCCGGTGATCTGTTCGGCCGCTGCATTAAAATAGTTGATCCTGCCGGCTCCATCCATGGTGAAAAGGCCGTCGGGAAGGTTGTCCAGAATTTGCAGAAGGTCCTGCTCCGCCCGAAGGTTCCGGGATTGTTTTTCCGGGGTCAGATTTGCCAAGGGAGTGCTTCTTTTTCCTACCCCCATTATTTCTCCTTGATTCCCTTTCTGAAAAAGAGGTCGCAAGAGTGTGAGAATGGAGCGGGGCAGAGGCGGGAGGGGGGTGAGTCCCGGGAACCCCAGGGCTCACCTGTCCCTATTGAGTCAACTCGGTGGCCAGTTCCATGAACCAGTCCACTTTCTCGGGAGGGGCGACGCCGGGTACCTCGCAGCCCGATGCCAGAATGTAGCCGCTGTCATTGGGGGCCGTGTCCAAACAGTTCTTTATGGCCTGTTTCATCTCTTCGCGGCTCCCGGAAAAGAAAAGATTGGTATTGACATTCCCGATGAGCACCGCCTTGCCCCGGGTAACTTCTACTGCTTTAGAAAGATCAGAGGGGGCATCAATGCTGATATTGGTTACCCCCGTGTTGACCATGTCTTCCAGGATAGGGTCCGTGTAACCGCAGATATGGAGCCCTATGCCCGCCTTTTTCTCCTTGAAGTGATCCACGATCCGCTTGTGATAAGGGAAGATGAATTCCCGATACATCTTCGGGGAAATAAGGCTGCAGGATGCAGGGGCCTCCGAATAGCTGAGCCCCACTTTGAGCGGCATGATGGCCTCCATGAATGCAATGGATACCTGGGAACAGAACTCCATGAGTTCATGGACATAATCCGGGTCCTTCATGGCATCCATGATGAGCTCGTTGGCCCCCCTGAGGCCGATCGCTGTGGTCCATGGGCCGGCAACCACAGCGGATACGATGGAGTCGGTAATAATTTTCTTGGTTTCTGCCAGGACCTCCAGATAGGCGGGCATACGGCCCTCTTTTGTGGGGTCAGGGACCTGGAGGCTACTCAGTTTCCCCTTGTCTTCAAGGGCATATTTTATGGAGATGCACATGCTGTCTTCCGGAAATTTGAGTTCATTGCCCATGGCCTCCACATCCATAAGCAGATCCCCCTGCATGACGATGATATCCGGCTTGTAACGTTCATAGGCTGCCACCTGTGCCTTCACAAATACCTTGGGGTCCAGCAGGAACTCCCTGATAGAGGCGCCGACCAGCTGGGCGTTGCATTGACCCATGATGGGATAGACCGGGATCCTGTCAACCTGTGGGTCCTGATCGGTAAAGGTCTTCTTAAACGCTGCAGAAACACGCTGCCTTCCAGTATATGCTTCCATATTATAGTTCTCCTTCTCCCTCCCAGATTCTCGTCTGTTTCTCGAACCTTATTTACCATAGTGATAATGGATGAGCAACCTAATCTTCCCATTGAAGTAGATCCGATTCCCCCGGTTTTCCTTTCTTCACTTGTTTTCTCCTTTTCTATTTTTGGTCCATGCGGTTTTTGCGTGCTTTGACAGTTGATCTGTTATTTCCATCGAAGGGCATAAAGTCTTTTCTTCGATTCCGGGTCTCCCGGGCTGGTATTTTTCTG
>JAOZOW010000102.1 GCA_029933075.1 Deltaproteobacteria bacterium
CGCAATAGGAACGGAGACAACGACAATCCTGCATTGCCTCACCATCTCGCGGGCAGAAAGTCCGGAGCTTCGTCCCGAGCGCAATACCTCCGCCCCTTGCGCTTCAAGCAATCCTCCAAGCCATGACCCCATCCTTCCGCTGCCCCCGATAATGCCTACCTTTGCTCCCTTCAGTCCCATGGGGCGCCCCCTGCAGGATAGGAGCCAAGGCGTTTGACAAAGGCACAAGAATTTTCCATTTCCCTGAGCCCTTCGGAGACATTTTCGTCCTTTTCATGCCCCTCGATATCCACATAAAAGAGATATTCCCAGTTTCTCAGCCTGCTCGGCCTGGATTCAATCCGCGTCATGTTGATACCCCTTTGGGCCAGGGCGTCCAGTGCTTGCAGGAGTGACCCTGCCCTGTGGGGGACCGAGAAGAGAATGGATGTCTTGTCCTTTTTGGTGGGTTCGGTCATGGTCTTCCCTATGGCCACGAATCGGGTTACATTGTCCGGGTGATTTTCGATGCTCTCCTCCAGGACCTGGAGGCCATAAGGAGATGCAGCCAGCCTGCTTCCTATGGCACATGCCCCCGGTTCATGGGCGGCCAGCCTGGCTGCGGCCGAGGTGCTCTCCGCCTCCTTGACTCGAACAAGCGGGAGGTGGGTCTTGATCCATGTCCGGCATTGGGCCAGGGCCATGGGGTGAGAATAAATGCAGGTGATCTTTTCCTTTTCGCTTTTCTTGCCCAAGAGGTGATGCCTGATCCTCAGGAAAACTTCGGCGCATATTTTCAGGTCATACCTGGAAAAGAGATCCATGGTGGTGCTGACCGACCCTTCAGAAGAGTTCTCCATGGGTACGATGCCTTGCTCACACCGCGCCTTTTCCACCAGCGCAAAGATATCTTCGATGCTCTCTGCGGCGCAGAATGTTCCTGACTGACCAAAACATGAGGCAGCCGCCTGGTGGCAAAAGCTCCCCTCGGGACCCAGGTATGCGAAAGGACCTGTTTCCTGTACGGTGCGGGCCGCAGAGATGATTTCGCTAAAAATGCTCCTTATGGCGTCAGGGCTGAGTGGCCCCTGATTGTTGGACATCAAGCGCCGAAGCACGCTCTGCTCCCTTGCAGGGTCGAATATGGGAAGGCCCAAGTCTTTTTTGTGTCTCCCGATCTCAGAGGCAATTTCCTGCCGTTCACAAAGGAGGGACAGAACCCGGTCATCTATCCCGTCGATCCGGTCCCGGAGCTTTTCAAGCCGCGGCACGTCTTTCAGGCCAATTGCGTGCTGTTTCACCTTTTCCTCCACTTTTCCTGTTTAAGAGATCAAGGGCCTCTTCCACGCTTGCATTCTGATGGACGATCATGGCAAGGGCCGCCACCATGCTGCTCGGATCCTTGTGCTGGAAGACGTTCCGTCCGATGGAAGTTCCTGATCCACCCGCCTCCATTGCCCCCTTGACCATCTCCAATACCGCGCGGTCTGATTCCATTTTAGGTCCTCCTGCGATGATGACCGGGATGTGACATCCTTCCACCACCTTGCGGAAGGAATCAGGGTCCCCGGTGTAGGACACCTTCACCACATCGGCGCCCAGTTCGGCCCCCAGTCTTGCCGCGTGTTTCACCGCCTCCACGTCATATTCATCCCTGATCTTTTCACCCCTGGGGTAGATCATGGCAAGGAGGGGCATGCCCCATTCCGCTGCTGTTTCCGCGGTTCGGGCGAGATCGGCAAGCATCTCTTTTTCATGGCCGTTCCCGATATTGACATGCACCGATACGCCGTCGGCCCCGAACTTGATGGCCTCTTCCACAGTACATACCAATGTCTTGGCATTTGGCTCCGGTGAAAGAGAAGTGCTCCCGGAGAGGTGGACGATCAGCCCCATGTCCGGCCCGCTCCTCCTATGCCCCCGTGCCACTACCCCTTTGTGCACCACAACCGCATTTGCCCCCCCATTTGCCACCTGCGTCATGGTCTCTTTCATGTTGGTAATGCCTAAGATCGGGCCCACGCTCACCCCATGGTCCATGGGGACTATCACGGCCTTGCCCGTCTCGCGGTTGATGATCCTCTCCAGTCTGATTTCTTTGCCTATCATTTTGATGTTCCTCCTTTGCCAATCTGATGATAAGAACCTTCTTTCCTATCCAGGACGGGGGCAAATAAACCCTTCCGCAATTTCCATTGTCGCCCACCTTCTTTTCCTTTGCTTCTCTGCCATAAACAACGATCTTGCTGGAATACCCGTCCACACCATATCGCTTTCTCTCTTGCATCCGGCACCTCCTGCATATGAAAAAGTCTCTCCAATAAAAAAGGCCACGAGCTTTCTCAATCCGCCCGTGACCTTTTGCTACACCCCTTGCGCAAGGTCTCCGGGCGGACCCCTCCAAAAATAAAGGCCAAAATAAGCAAAACATGAACCCTGTCTTGTATCTGTGCGCACAGCATTTGGCATTCTGTTCATTATGTCTCTTCCTAAACTGCCCTGTTTCGTAAATGGTGATCCGCCAGCACGATCTTGACCATGGCCTCAAGCACCGGGAGGACACGGGGCAGTGCACAAACATCATGCCTTCCCGTAAGCTTGATTTTCGACGGATTCCCCTCTCTATCGACGGTCTCTTGCTCTATCTTGATGGAAGGGATCGGCTTCATGGCCACCCTTATAACGATGTCGTCTCCATTGGATAGACCGCCAAGGATTCCTCCTGCATGGTTCGTCCTGAACCCTTCGGGCGTCAGGGGATCGTTGTTTTGAGAACCTCTGAGCCTTGCTGCCTCGAATCCTGCTCCTATCTCAACACCTTTTACCGTCCCAATGGAAAAGAGGGCCTTTGCAAGGTCCGCATCCAGCTTGTCAAAGACAGGTTCCCCGAGGCCCGGCGGACAGCCCCTGATTCTTATTTCAGCAATACCCCCTAAGGAATCACCCTCTTTGGCAGCCTGGGAGAGTATTTCGAGCATCCGCTTGGACGCCGCCGGGTCAGGACAGCCAACAGGACTCTTCCGTATTGTTTCAAGCTCAGGCGTTTCAGCTCTTATCCCGCCGAGTTCAATGGTGTAGGCCACAACCTTCATGTCCAAGGGCTCAATGACCTTGTGGGCCACAACTCCTGCCGCCACCCTGGCCGCGGTCTCCCGGGCTGAATAGCGCCCGCCTCCCCTGAAATCAAAATGCCCGTACTTTTTGAAATAGGTGTAGTCACCATGCCCCGGCCTGACGAGGTGACGCAGGATCTCGTAAGGTCGGCTATTCACATCGTGGTTCGTAATGAACAGGGCAAGGGGAGTACCCGTGGTCTTGCCTTCAAAGACACCGGAGAGGATATCCACCCGGTCTCTTTCTCTCCTCGGGGTAGTATGCGCCTGCCTGTTCGAAGATCTCCGGCGTGACATCTCGGGGACAAAGTCCTCCAGAGAAAGCCTGATGCCGGGGGGGCAGCCATCAATAACCGCACCGATTCCCCTTCCGTGGGACTCCCCAAAGGTAGTCACCCTAAACAGTCTGCCAAATGAGCTTCCGGCCATGTCCATGTCCTTGTTTCGTGCCAGGGAAAGCGCCCCGGATTATACGTACAACCTGCCCAATATCCGCTTCAGTTGTGTCCGCGATGAGGTCTGCCATCCCTTCATAGAGCCTCTGTCTTGACTCCATGACCTGCTCGATCTCCCTGAAGGAATCCGGCCCCGTAAGGGAGGGGCGGGCTTTCCCGAAGCTTTCCTCCCTTGCCATCCTTGTTTTCAGCACTTCAATCTTCCCTTCAAGCCATACCACCCATCCGTTTCTCTTGAGAGCCGTCCTGTTTGCCTCCCGCACTATGGCCCCGCCTCCGGTGGCGATCACCAGCCTGTCTTTCAGGCAAACCTTTTTGATGACCGACTCCTCGATCTCGCGAAAACAATCCCAGCCGAACCGGGCGACAAGTTGGTCAATGGAAATCCGGGCACATTCCTCGATTGTCCTGTCCGTATCCACGAATTGCCGGCCGAGGGCCTTTGCCAGGGCTTTTCCCACCGTGGTCTTCCCGCTGCACCTGAATCCAATGAGTACGATATTCATGTGTTTGATTAATCCCCATGAGAAAACTGCGTCTGTGGGCAATCTCTATCTCCTTTCGGCCAGATACAAAGCCCCAAGACGAAAAAAGCCGTGGGCTTTTGACTGCCCACGGCTTTTAAAAATCGAGAAAAAATACAATCAACCCATGGACAAACTACCCCCTCTCCAGAAATAAAAGTAGTAGTTCTGCCAGGATTGATGTGTTGTCATGTCTATTTTTCTTTTCCCATGCTGGATTAAAGTTCCGTTCATCTAAAGGAATCTCATTGCTTTTGTCAAGAAAAATCTTTCGCAATTTTTTCTTGACATGCTGGAATATTCCCGTTAGAGAAGTAAACATGATCAAGAACAGCAGAAATAACTTGAGTGCTTCTTTGTGTAACTGGTGGTGGCTCAGCTCCAAGGAGAGGTGAGCCCATTGCAGTAAACTGACATAATCTTAAAACCGTGGGGTCATCTCGAAGGCCCCACGGTTTTTTTGTTTCTATACCCGAATAAAAGGCCGTGGGGTTTCAAAAACCTCACGGCCTTTTTGCTTTTGGAGCTCGACGTGGAGACCATCCCATCATTTCCTGCATTTGAACAACTGGCGCACAAAGGAAACCTGATCCCTGTCTATCGAGAATTCCTCGCAGATACGGAGACGCCTGTTTCCGCATACCTGAAGATCAGGAACGGATCTTTTTCATTTCTCCTTGAGAGCGCCGAGTTCGGCAAAAGGTGGGGGAGGTACAGCTTTATCGGGTTAGACCCTTCCCTGGTAGTCTTTGTCCGGGACCAGGAGATGGAGATTTGGAAAGGGCACAAGAAAACCAGGTTGCATAATGTGGAAAATCCCTTTGTCATTCTGCGGGAACTGAACAAAGGGTTCCGCCCTGTGAGTCAGCCGAAGGACCTGCCCTTCCCCGGCGGCCTGGTCGGATTCTGCAATTATGATCTGGCAAGAAAATGGGAGCCGACAGCAGGGCATTCAAGTGCGGAGCAGGACTGTCCCGAGAGTATCTTCATGGCCCCCGAGAGGCTCATCATCTTTGATCACCTGACGCATCGGATGAAGGTGATCGTGCTCGCGCACCTGGAGGATGGCGACAATCGAAGAAAGGCATACGAACACGCTGTACGGGAAATAGATGGAACCATTTCAAGGCTCAAGGCCCCCCTCCACTCACACCCGCCAGATAAACCGCTGCAGGTGTCTCCCCTTGTTCCCAATGTCAGCAAGGGGGCCTTTGAAAAAGCAGTCCGGCAGGCCAAAGAATATATTATTGCCGGCGATGTCATCCAGGTGGTCCTGTCCCAGCGATTTTCCGGGGAGGTATCGGGCGATCCTTTCATCCTTTATCGGATCTTACGGAGCGTCAATCCCTCCCCTTACATGTTCTATCTCCATTTTGGCGACACGAAGCTGATCGGCGCCTCCCCGGAAGTTCTCGTGCGGCTCACCGGCAGGAGTATCGATCTCAGGCCCATTGCCGGGACACGGCCAAGGGGTGTAACAGCAAAAGAAGATGAAGCCCTCGAAAGAGAGCTCCTGACAGACCCCAAGGAGAGGGCGGAACATATCATGCTGGTGGATCTGGGCAGAAATGATGTGGGCCGGGTAGCGATCCCAGGCTCCGTTGGAGTCTCCGGATTCATGGAGGTGGAGCGGTACTCGCACGTGATGCATATCGTATCCCACATTCAAGGAAAGCTGAAAACCGGCCTCGATTCCTTTGATCTCTTCATGTCCGCCTTTCCCGCCGGTACCGTCACCGGTGCTCCGAAACTCAGGGCCATGCAGATCATCAACGAACTGGAGCCTTGCTCCAGAGGCCCCTATGCCGGGGCCGTGGGCTATTTTGGTTTTAACGGCAATATGGACTTCTGCATCACTATACGGACAATCACAATCTCAAAGGACACACTCTCCATCCAGGTGGGGGCAGGCATTGTACACGACTCCTTACCGGAAAAGGAATATGAGGAAACCCTGAAAAAGGCAGCAGGAATGTTCAAGGCTATTGAGAGGGCTCAGGAACGATGATTCTGGTGATCGATAACTATGATTCCTTTACCTACAACCTGGTCCAGATGATTGAAACCATGGGACAAAAGGTGGAGGTGTTTCGGAATGATCAAATAAGTATCCAGGAGATTGAGCGGCTGAACCCTTCTTCTCTGCTTATTTCCCCAGGGCCGTGCACTCCGGAAAAGGCCGGTACCTCTATAGAGGCCATCCGTCATTTCGGCCCAAGGATCCCCCTATTGGGAGTCTGTCTGGGCCATCAGGCCATTGCCGCCGCCTATGGAGGAAAGGTGGCGCGGGCAGATCGCATCATGCACGGGAAGATCTCATCTGTTATCCACGATGAGGAAACGATTTTCAAGGGCCTTCCCAACCCTTTTGAGGCAACCCGTTATCACTCCCTCATCGTGGAAAGGGCTTCACTCCCGGAGTGCCTGGAAATAAGCGCCTGGACCAAAGAGGGAGAAATCATGGGGGTGAGGCATCGGGAATACAAGGTCGAGGGGGTGCAGTTTCACCCTGAATCCATTCTGACGCACGCAGGAATGAAACTTATGCAAACTTTTTTGACACAGGGAGGGAACGTATCATGATCAAACAGGCAATCGCAAAAGTCGTGAGGCAAGAAGACCTCACGGAAAAGGAAATGGAGATGGTTATGGGGGAAATTATGACAGGCAATGCCACACCCGCCCAGATCGGGTCATTTGTCACGGCCCTCAGGATCAAGGGAGAGACTGTGGATGAAATCACCGGGGCGGCACGGGTCATGCGGGCAAAGGCCAAGAAGGTCAATGTCAATAACCACCTTGTCAACATTGATCGCGACGAGATCAATATGGATGACGAGACCATCCTGGACACCTGCGGGACCGGAGGCGATGGGACCAATACCTTCAATGTGTCCACGACCACGGCCTTTGTGGCGGCAGGCGCCGGAGTGAAGGTGGCCAAGCACGGGAACAGAGCCGTTTCCAGCCGGTGCGGAAGTGCGGATGTCCTGGAGAATCTGGGTGTTCAACTGGATATCAATGATACGAACGTTGAACGATGCATCCAGGAGATCGGGATAGGGTTTCTCTATGCGCCCCGGTTCCACGGGGCCATGAAATACGCGGCAGGACCACGACATGAGATTGGCCTCAGGACCATCTTCAACCTCCTCGGACCCATTACTAATCCTGCGGGGGCCACGGTCCAGGTCCTGGGACTCTACTCCCCGGATCTCACCGAAACTGTCGCACAGGTCCTGGGGAGACTGGGAACAAAGGAGGCCTTCGTGGTCTGTGGAGAAGGGACCTATGACGAGATCAGTATCTGCGGACCCACCACGGTCTCCCATTTAAAGGGAGGCAACATAGAAACATTCCGGATGACCCCGGAGGAATATGGCTTTCAGAGTGCCGCCCCCGCGGCCATTCGGGGAGGAAATGCCCGGGAGAATGCCCGGATCGTGCGGCAAGTCCTGGACGGCGAAAAGGGGCCGAAACGGGACATGGTGCTCCTCAATGCTGCTGCGGCGTTTCTGGTAGCAGGGCTTGATACGGATTTTCAAGGAGGTGTTGAGAGGGCAAAAGATGCCATTGACTCCGGCAGGGCCAGGGAAAAACTCGATTCCCTTGTACGCTTCACAAATGAATGCAACAGTTTTGTCCGCGAGGAATTGTAGAGGCTTGAAGCCATGCATCCGCGACTGATAGAGATACTGGCTCACAAGCGAAAAGAGATCGCCGCCCTCCGGAAAAGGGGAGCATGGGCGCATCCCCGGCAAACTCCCCTGCCCGTGCGTGATTTCAAGGGAGCGCTGCGTATGCATAAGAGCATAAGTGTCATTGCCGAAATAAAATTTGCTTCACCTTCTGCCGGGCCTATTCGCGAAAAAACCGACACTGTTTCCATCGGGAGGATTTATGAGGAGGCAGGGGCGGCGGCGATTTCCCTGCTCACTGATGACCGATTTTTC
>JAOZOW010000103.1 GCA_029933075.1 Deltaproteobacteria bacterium
GCTTATCCCATGCGACTGACGGCATGAGGCCCGGTTTTGCTTGACAATTTTTCAGCCCATTGGCTATAGTCACTTTGTAGCTAAATAGTAGCCATATTGTGAATTTTTGCCAGGTGTTTTCCCTAATAGTTCAATAGTTTGCTCCGAAATAAAAGGAGGTCAACTTATGAATATTATTCCTGAAATAGAGGAAATCGTCGGTCAGGAAAATGTGTTCCATGACCGTGTTGAATGCCTTTGTTATTCGAGGGACATGTCGGTACACCAGGGGATCGCAGACGCGGTTATTTTCCCCAGGACCCCGGAACAGGTTTCGGCCATCATGAAAGTGGCCTACCGGGAAAAGGTCCCGGTGATCGCCCGGGGGACAGGTACCAGCGTTACCGGGGCGGTCCTTCCCATAAGGGGCGGGTTGTTGCTTGACCTTCACCTGATGAACAGGATCCTTGAGATCAACAAGAAGGATTTTTACGCCCGATTGGAGCCGGGGGTTGTCTGTATGCAGCTCAACCGCGTTCTTGCAAAGGATAACCTAATGTTTCCGCCCAACCCGGGGAGCGAGGCCATAGCCACCATTGGCGGCATGGTCTCCACCAATGCCAGCGGCCACAGGGCGGTCAAATACGGCACCACCCGCGATTATATAAAGGGCCTAAAAGTGGTGCTTGCAGACGGGACTGTGATCGATACCGGCACCACTGCACCCAAGACTTCCTTGGGATATGACCTCACCCATCTTTTCTGCACCGCGGAGGGGACCCTGGGCGTCATCACTGAAATCGTTGTCAAACTGGAGCCGAAGCCGGAATATGGGGCGCTTGCCTTGGCGATCTTCGATGACCTCAATGCGGCGGGGGATGCTGTTACCGAGGTAACCACCTCGGGGATCAAGCTGGCCGGGTGCGAAATTATGGACAGGTTCAGCCTCAAAGTGGTGGAAGAGGCTTTAGGCCGGGATGTGAGCCAGATTGAGGCACTGCTGATCATGGAGGCCGACGGGGTCAAGGAAGTGGTGGTTAGAGATATGGACCGAATAGGGGCCATATGCAAGAAATACAATGTCCATGAATTCGAGTGGACGGATGACCCTGCCAAGAGAGAAGAGATGATGATGGCCAGGGGAAGATTAGTTCCCACTCTGTCCAGGATCAAGCCGGGGAATCGTCTGGTGCCCATTGCTGAAGACCTGGGCGTGCCCTCCACCAAAATTCCTGAGACCATACGACGGGCGCAGGCCATTTCGGAGAAGTATGGGATTCTCATCGCCACTTTCGGGCATGTGGGAGATGGGAATGTGCATACCACTTTCGTCTCCGATATGAGGAGCAGAGAGGACTGGGATCGTATCAAGTCAGCCGTTGAGGAGTTGGTGGACACGGCTATGGAGATGAAAGGGACCCTGAGCGCCGAGCATGGGACCGGTCTCACCAGGGCTCCCCATATTGAACGTCAGTTAGGCCCTGCAATGGAGGTGATGAGGAAGATCAAGGCCGCCCTTGACCCTGACAATATCCTGAACCCTGGAAAGATGGCGCTGGAAAAGGTGGAGAAAAAGGCCTCCATCTATGATTACTTCGCCTTCAAGCCGCTGATAGAAAACCCTGAGGGGGTGCGTTCATATGGCAGGGAGGTGGACAACGAGGTGCTTGCCTGCATCCACTGCGGTTTCTGCCGCCTGGGATGTCCCACCTTCAGCGTGACCCACAGAGAATCCAGAAATGCCAGGGGGAGAAACGCCTTGGCCTTCTACTTTATGAATGGCACCATTGAGCCCTCCAAGGAACTGGGAGAGGCCTTTTACACCTGTACAACCTGCCAGGCCTGCACCTATTTCTGCCCGGCCCAGATCAGGGTGGATGAGATCGTAGAAGGGGTCAGGAAAAAACTCTATGAGGCGGGGTTCGTACCTGATGCGGTGCTGGGTGTGAGGGAGAATATACTGAAAACAGGGAACATCTACGCAAGCGCTAAGGAGGACAGGATCGAAATTTACCCCCCCGCGCTAAAAGAAAAAGCCCTTAAGGGCGAACTCAAGCTCCAGGCAGAGACATTGCTGTTCATGGGGTGTGTTCCCAGTTACTTGGACATGAAAATGGTGCCGAGCCTGATAAAGCCACTTGATGCGGCCGGAGTGGACTACACCACACTGGCTGTGGAGGAGCAATGTTGCGGGTTCCCGCTTTTCCTGATGGGATCCGATGATTTTGAACCGCATGCCCAAAAACTCATCGAGAAGATCAAAGCAACTGGCGCCAAGGAGCTGGTCACTCCCTGTGCAGGGTGCTACAAGACCTTCAAGAAGATCTATGCCGATATCGGGGACTTAGGGCTGGAGGTCTACCATTCGGTCCATTACCTGAAGAAATTGATTGAAGAGGGCAGGATAAAGCTGGGAGGTGAGCTGGGCAAGAAGGTCACGTATCACGACCCGTGCGATCTGGGCAGGACGTTCAAGATTTTTGAAGAGCCGAGACAGATTCTGAAACAGATCCCCGGCCTCGAGTATGTGGAGATGGAAAGAAACAGGCTCCAGGCCCGCTGTTGTGGTGGGGGCGGAGGTGTACTGGCCACTGATCCGGACATGGCCGTTTCCATGGCATCTGAGAGGGTAAGGGACGCCCTAAGTGTTGGGGCTGAGATCATAGTGTCGGGGTGTGCAGCCTGCAAGGATAATCTGAGAAAAGGCGCTAAGGCCATTCCCAAGGATGAACGGGGAAAAATAAAAGTAATGGATATCACGGAAATTGTGACAAAGTCCATGACATAGGGGCGTATCGGTAAGATCAGGGGATCTCTGATTATTGTGCACCCCATTATGCGTCACAGAAACGAGGAGGAGATGGCGGAGGAGAAAAAAAGGCCTTTGAGGAAGGAATTCAAATCCGGCAAGGTTCTCAAGAAGCTCATGGCCGATCATTTTTACGAGCTTGATGAAGCGGCCAAAAGCGGTTCCAAGAAAATAGCCTGGTGTACCAGTGTGGGCCCGGCCGAGCTATTGAGGGGTATGGGCTTTTTGGTTTATTATCCCGAGAACCATGGCGCCATGTTAGGCGCAACCCGTATGGCCACGGAACTGATCCCATATGCCAACGCCATCGGGTATTCCCCCGATATCTGCTCCTATTTGACCAGCGACATCGGGTCTTTCCTTCAAAAGCGCACGCCGCTTACCAAGGCCTATAATATCGAGTCAGTGCCGAAGCCGGATGTACTCGTATTCAATACCAACCAGTGCAGGGATGTGCAGGACTGGTTCTCCTGGTATTCTCGGGAACTCAACGTGCCGGTAATAGGGATTCATACCCATCGGGACATAGGACCAATCAGGGAATATCAGATTAAGGATATCGCAAAACAGATCGAAGACCTGATCCCTGCGCTGGAGAAAGTGAGCGGGGAGAAGTTTGACATGGATCGTTTCAAGGAGGCCGTGGCCCTATCCAGGCGGACTTCGGAGCTCTGGAGGGCCTGCCTGGAGGCCGCTGCCGCTGTTCCCTCCCCCTGGACATTTTTTGACGCCACCATCCATATGGGACCGGCCGTGGTGGCACGCGGCACCCAGGAGGGCGTGGATTACTATGAACTCCTGCTGGCCGAGTTGAAAGAGAGAATCGATTCAGGTGTGGGCGCGGTGGATGGAGAAAAGTTTCGCCTCTACTGGGAGGGCATGCCCATATGGGGCAAGTTGCGGGCCCTTTCCGAGCAGTTTGCCTCCTTGAAGGCCTGTGTGGTGGCTTCCACCTATTGCAACAGCTGGATCTTTGACCAGTTTGACCCCGAGGAGCCCTTTGAAAGCATGGCGGTTGCCTATACGGAGCTCTTCATTGTAAGGGACGAGCCTTTCAAAGAGCAATATATCAGGGATTGCCACGATCTGTTCAGGTTTGACGGTATCATATTCCATGATGCCAAGACTTGTCCCAACAATTCCAATAATCGTTACGGCATGCCCGAAAGGCTGAGTCGGAACCTGGGCATCCCCGTGCTCACCATTAACGGCGACCTCAATGATCTCAGATGTTACTCTGAAGAGCAGGCAAAGACGAACATTGAGGCATTCATCGAGCAGCTGGAAGAGTCGTGATGGCGCGAGGATTCTTCGTAGGTGTTGATGTGGGGGCCTCCAGGACCAAGGTGGTCGTGCTGGATGCGGGAAGGAGCCTGGTTGGTTATGCCGTGAGGAAGTCGGGTACCGATTTCGCCAAGACCGCGGATATCTGCCTGAGGGAATCCATGGCAATGGCAGGGATTTCTCCCGGGCAGATCGACAATTGCATCTCCACGGGGTACGGCAGAAAGAACGTCCCATTCAGCAGCGGTACCAAGACTGAGATTAGCTGTCATGCCAAGGGATGTTATCATTACTTTCCCATGGCCATGACCATTGTTGATATCGGGGGACAGGACAACAAAATTATTAAGCTGGACGAACAGGGCCGGCGTCTGAATTTCAAGATGAACAGGAAATGTGCAGCCGGGACAGGTGCCTTTCTTGAAGAGATGGCACTCAGGCTCGACGTCCCGCTCGAAGATATGGACGGCCTGGCGCAATCCTCTGAGAATCTGGTGGAATTAGGCAGCTATTGCACGGTTTTCTCCGGGACCGAGGTGCTGGAAAAGATTAGACAAGGCAAGAAAGTCCCGGATATAGTGAAAGGCGTCTTTCTCTCGGTGATCAAGCGGGTCCTGGAGATGGACGCCCTGGCCGACACCGTGGTTATGACAGGCGGTGTGGTGGCCCATAACCCTTATTTGGTGGAGATGCTGAAGGAAATTATCGACAATGAAATACTGGTGCCCGAGTATCCGCAGTTGACCGGCGCCGTGGGAGCGGCCCTTTTTGCCATGGAAAATGGGGACCGCAAACAGTTTGTAGGCATGGGGGCTTGAAGAGAGAAGGACGCGAAGCCCTGCCCTTACTCTTGTACAGCTCCTGCTGGGGCTGGAGCCCTTGAGCCTTGAGCATAAAGGGAGGTATCGAAAATGAATGGAAGTCAATGGATGCATGTAGGGACCGTGTTAAAAATGAACGCCATCAATTACCCCGATAAACTGGGCTGGCAGGACAAAGATCGGGAATTCACTTTCAACCAATGGAACGAGCGAGCCTGCCGCCTTGCAAACGGTTTAAGGAATATCGGCGTGGGCCACCAGGAAACTTTTGCCGTTATTGCCTACAATCGCGGTGAATGGATGGATATCTATGCGGGTTGCGCCAAAGGGGGACAGATTGTGGTCCCGGTCATGTTCAGATTGGCGGGGCCGGAAATCGAGTATATAGTCAACCACTCTGAGTGTAAGGCCTTCATTGTGGAGGAGCCTTTTGTAGAGGTGATCAATAGTATCAAGGACAAGCTCCCCGTATCCAAAGATGCCTATGTCTATTTGGGGGAAGGCCCCGTGCCCGAGGGCTATATCGGCTTCGAGGAGTGGCTGGCCGATTCATCACCTGAGGAGCCTGATGTGTATGTGGATACCAGGGATACCTGGACCGTCATGTACACTTCCGGAACTACGGGCAGGCCCAAAGGAGTGGTCCGCACCCATGAGGCCAACATGGCCCAGTACTATCTGAACAATATCAATATGGGGGTTCGCCCCACGGACAAGGTGATGCTGGTAATGCCCATGTGCCATGTGAATTCCATTTTTTACAGTTTTCCCTATACGCTGGTCACTGCTCCGGTATTCGTTTACAACATGATCAGCTTCGATCCGGAGGACATGCTGCGAACCATTGAGAAGTACCAGATTACATTCACCTCCTTGGTTCCAACGCACTATATCATGATGTTGGCACTCCCCGACGAGATCAAGGGTAAGTACGATGTGTCCTGCGTTCGACAACTCCTGATCTCTTCGGCCCCTGCCAGAAAGGACCTGAAGCTGGCCATCATGGATCATTTCAAGAATGCGGAACTCTGGGAGGCCTATGGAAGCACGGAAGGGGGTCTTGTGACCCTGCTGAGACCGGAGGACCAGTTCAAGAAATTGGGATCCATCGGGAGGGAGATTTTCGGAACTGATCGCATCAAAGTGCTCGATGCCGACAGAAAGGAGGTCCCTGACGGAGAAGTGGGCGAGTTGTTTTATCGGACCCCCATGCTTTTCAAAGAGTATCTGAAAGAGCCGGAAAAGACTGAGGAGGCCTTCCATGAAGGCTGGTCTTCTGCCGGGGATATGGTCAGGCGTGACGAAGATGGCTACTATGTCCTGGTGGATAGAAAGGCCAACATGATCATCACAGGAGGCGAAAACGTCTATCCTTCAGAGGTGGAGAGCGCTGTAGGGGCCCATGAGGCCGTCAAGGACATTGCAGTGATCGGGGTCCCTGATGAAAAATGGGGAGAGGCGGTTAAGGCCGTAGTGGTGCTCCATGACGGCTACGAGCCGAGCGAGGAGCTTGCAAGGGAGATCATGGAATGGTCCAGGGATAAGATCGCTGGGTATAAACGACCAAAGTCCATCGATTTTATCAAGGATGAGGAGATGCCAAGGACCCCCACCGGAAAGATTCTTCATCGTCTATTGCGGGAGAAATATGGAAAATGGAGCGATGAGCAGTAAGGGCCGCAAAAAGAAACTGCCCCCCGCCCCGGCCCGGACAAAACTCAGGGTGTGACGTGGGCTTTCAATCTCGGCAATACCTGTCGGATTATCCGGCGGGAAACAATTCATTCTAAGCGGAGGGAAGAGAATATGTTGAACAAAGCTTTTATACCGTACAAGGGCTACTATTCGACCCCGTTCAGCCGCTGGCAGGGAAGCATGGCCAATGAGCATGCCGTTATCCTTGCGGGCAATACTTCAAAAAGATGGCTGGCAGAGAAGGACTGGGATCCAGGGATGTTTGATTACCTCATACTGGGCATGACCATCGGGCAACCCCAATGGTTTTACGCGGGCCCATGGGTTGCCGCGCTGATGGGGGCCAAGGATATCCCGGGCGTTACCCTGAGCCAGGCCTGCACAACGTCCGCCACATGCATTTATCAGGCCGCCATGGGTATTGAAACGGGCCTTTTCAAAAATTGTTACACCCTCATGACCGATCGGTGTTCAAACGGACCCCACACCGTATGGCCTAATCCCATGGGCCCGGGGGGCGAGGTCATATCTGAGAACTGGCTCATGGATAATTTCAACAGCGATCCTAATGTGGGCCTCAGGATGATCGAAACGGCCGAGAACGTGGGCAAGGAGGGCGGTTTTACCAAAGAACAGTGCGATGAACTGGCATTGAGGCGCTATGAGCAATATCTCATGTCCCTTGAGAACGACAGGGCTTTCCAGAAGAGGTACATGTTTGCAGTCGAGGTGAAAGTTTCCAGAAAAAAGACCAAGCTGGTGGAAGAGGATGAAGGGATAACTCCCAGTACCAAGGAGGGACTTGCGGCACTCAAACCGGTGATCCCCGGCGGCATATTATCCTTTGGGGCCCAGACCCACCCGGCTGACGGCAACTGCGCGCTTATCGTGACCACCGAAGACAAAGCCAAGGAACTGAGCGCCGATCCTGCGATCAAAATACAGGTCGTGGCTTACGGATATTCTCGGGCAAAACCGGGATACATGGCAGCGGCGCCGGTGCCTGCCACCAGGATGGCCCTTGAAAATGCCGGGCTTAAGATAGAGGATATCAAGGTGATCAAGACCCATAACCCCTTTGTTGTCAACGATCTCTATTTCGGACAGCAGATGGGGGTCGACCCGTTCGGCACGGAGGAACAGAGCTTCAACAACTACGGTTGCTCCATGATTTACGGTCATCCCCAGGGACCCACGGTGGGCCGTATCATCATTGAAGGGCTGGAGGAAACGGCCATGAAGGGTGGTGGTTATTTTCTCTGGACGGGTTGTGCAGCGGGCGATACCGGCGGCGCCATCATTTTCAAGGTGGGTTAAAGCTTTTCAGGGATTTTTCGTTTCGGTTGATATTCGAACGGGGGTCACTCTGTGGAGGGCAGGATGGCCCCCGTTCTTGTTCAAGATCGGCTCCGTC
>JAOZOW010000006.1 GCA_029933075.1 Deltaproteobacteria bacterium
GCTTCGTCCTCCTGCACCTGCACCTACCTGCCGGCAGGCAGGTAGGGCCGGGTCATGCCTGCCTGTGCGTCGCACGCAGACGGGGCATTCACCGACCTGTCTGACGTGCCGAGCACGGCACAGGCAGGCAGGTAGTAATGGCCCATCTTGGTTACTCAGTGCCATTCGGAGTCTCGGGGACGCCTAATAAAATCATAAAATATTATCCAACCGTAGACCCCGTCCTCTTATCATTTGCTTGGCTCTTTCAAGCAAAAAGGAGGGGGCTCCGGTCCTGATGCCCCACCTTTTTTTCATTCCCTGTTCCGCCGTCCTTTTCGCTACCATTCTATCTTACTTCCAATCCCGCCACAGGAAAAAACCCGCTCTTTATTGAATGAAGCGGGTTTCCAGGCAATCAATCATGGTTCCCTCCTGAAGAGGTCTGAAGGCGTTGTTAAAAAAGATTCAGGTAAAATTATAAAAAATCAGTTTATTAGTCAAGGAAAACACCATGCAGTTTTGACACTTGCCTGCCATGTCTGCCCTGTCTGCCGACAGGCAGGCGACAGGCAGGCGGGGATACGGTCAAAGTGTTTGGGGAAAATTCGCTTTTGGCGGCGGTTCAGTTCC
This sequence comes from Deltaproteobacteria bacterium, assembly GCA_029933075.1. Lineage (GTDB taxonomy): Bacteria > Desulfobacterota > DSM-4660 > Desulfatiglandales > Desulfatiglandaceae > JAOZOW01. The sequence continues at coordinate 613 of JAOZOW010000006.1, forward strand.
TTTTCTTTGTCTGGCCGTAAGGGGTTCGCCTCTCTTTTACCTCAAAGCCGATTTTCCTCTTAGGCTGTTCAAGCGGTGTCAAGAGCTGTTGAATAGTCTCAAAAATGGCCTGAATCTGTTCATCATGGTCTTTTAGTTGTCGCTCCAAATCCTCAAGCTTACGGGCCAATTCCTTATGGGTTGCTATCATTTCCCGGAGCCTTACAAACGCCCGCATGATTGCAATGTTTACCTCAATGGCGCGTTTGCTCCTCAGTACACTCGATAGCATGGCCACACCTGCTCGGTGAAGGCCATAGGTGTGTATCTTAAACCCATCTTGTCACGGTTGGAGGTCACAAATTGTGACCTCCAATTTTCAAATTCTTCTTTTGTAAGCTCAAACATAAAATCTTCGGGGAAACGTTTGATGTTTCGTCTTACCGCTTGCTTTAATACTTTCGTCTTGACCCCATAGAGCTCAGCAAGGTCTCTATCCAGCATGACCCTTGTATCTCGTATAATGTGAATCTTACCCATGATCCTTTCCATTGGCACAATATCCGGCATCTTTAAGCTCCCATGTTGCGGTAAGTAAACAATGTGGTTGGGCGCCCACAAAACCATAAAAATATTATATCCAGCCCAAGACCCCTTTCTCTTATCATCTCCCCGGCCCGTTGAAGGCAAAAAGGAGGGGGCTTCGGTCCTGATGCCGCACCCTTTTCATTCCCTGTTCCGCCGTCCTTTTGGCAACCATTCTATCTTACTTCCAATCCCGCCACAGGAGAAAACCCGCTCCGTGCTCAATGAAGCGGGTTTCCATACAGTCAATCCATTGTTCCCTCCCAAAAAAGATTAAAAGCACTATTAAGAAAATTTGGGTAAAATTATATAAAATTAGTTCATTAGTCAAGGAAAACTCGAAGATGCGGGCAGTCAGGGCCGAGACAGACCCGTGTCTGCCCGGGAGGAGAGAAGAACAGCAGGGGAAGTGGGTGTGACGGCTATGATGCGATAAACGTCTCGTGATGGATGAATTCATCCATGCCCCGGCGCTTCGGGGCCGAAGATTCATGGGCGGGATAGCCCAGAGGAATCAGGGCCACCACCTCATATCCTTCAGGGACCTTTAACAGTGCCTTTGCCTTTTCATGATCAAACAAGCCTGCAATAACGGTCCCCAGTCCAAGGGCATGGGCGGTCAGACATAGGTTTTGCACGGCGATTCCCAGGTCGAACATGAACCAGTCGCCAAATTTGGTGGTAGGCTGCCCCATATAGAATCCCGAGCTTTCCAGCTTGCCGCACAGGGCTATCACCACCGGGGCCTCGAGGAGGGCCTTGCGGGCAGGATTGATCGTGGGCATGATCTCCTGGAGTTTCGCTTTGTTCCCCTTGTCTCTGATAACGATCAGTTCCCAGCACTGGGTGTTGTTCCACGAGGGGGCCCAGCGGACCGATTCGAGGACCTGGGTCAGCGCTTCCTCCGGTATCGGGTCTTCCCTGTATCTCCTGATGCTTCGCCTGCCTTTTATTATCTGCATCAGATCCTGCATGACCTTCCTCCTGTTCCAATGTTCGGCATTCGGGGTATTTGGTGATTTAGGGCATAACAGGGCGAAACAAAATAATACAGAAAAAACAGGCCGTGAGCAAGGCTGTGTCAGGGTGGCTCCCCCGAAGAGATAGGATCAGACACGGGATCGCCGCGCCCCTGTTCAGCGTATGGGCTTGGGCCTGCCGGATGAAGGCGATTGACATGCTCCCCACTTTGGGATAACAGAAATTGCAGCAGTCATTCCGGTCTCTACAATAACCTTTTTGCCCTGGAGCTGAATTATGCCCAATACGGTTGTGGTTGGAACCCAGTGGGGGGACGAAGGCAAGGGAAAGATCGTGGACCTCCTGACCGCGGGCGCCGATCTGGTGGCCCGCTTTCAGGGAGGCAATAACGCAGGACATACCCTGGTGGTGAGCGGCGAGCAGACGATTTGCCATTTGATACCTTCCGGTATCCTCCACGAGGGGAAAAAGTGCCTCATTGGCAACGGGGTAGTGGTTGATCCTGCCGTGCTTTTGGACGAGATGGACGACCTGGTCGGAAAAGGGGTGTCCATAAATCCCCAAAGGCTTTTGTTGAGCGAAAAGGCCCACCTGATCATGCCCTATCACAAGGCCCTGGACCTCGCAAGGGAGGCCGCCAAAGGAAAGGCCAAGCTCGGAACCACGGGCCGCGGCATCGGGCCCTGCTATGAAGACAAAGCGGGGAGGGTGGGCGTAAGGGCCGTTGATCTCACAGAGCCGGAGGCCTTGGAGGAAAAGATCAGGAACAACCTTAAAGAAAAGAATTTCTATCTCGAAGGATACCTCAATTCCGAACCTCTGGCTTTCCAGCCCATATTCGATCAGTACCTTTCCTTTGCAGAAAAGCTTGTCCCTTTTATCGCGGATGTTTCCCTTGAGATCGACCGGGCCATAAGGGAGGGGAAGAACATTCTGTTTGAGGGGGCTCAGGGGACGCATCTCGACATCGACCATGGGACCTATCCCTTTGTCACATCCTCCAACCCGGTATCAGGGGCCGTGTGTGCGGGTGCAGGGGTTGGCCCGGACAAGCTCCATCATATCGTCGGGATCGTGAAGGCCTATACCACGAGGGTGGGCTCCGGCCCTTTTCCCACTGAATTGGAGGACAAGACGGGCGACTATATCCAGAGCAGGGGCGCCGAGTTCGGCGCCACCACAGGCCGAAGGCGTCGTTGCGGCTGGCTGGATCTTGTCATGGTTTGCGACTCCGTGCGGCTTAATGGACTGAGCAGCCTTGCCATAACAAAGCTGGACGTGCTTACCGGCCTGGACAGACTCAGGATCTGCGTGGCTTACGAGCTTGACGGTAGAAGGATAGAGTCGAGGCCCGCGAGTCTGAATCGGCTTGCCCGGTGCGTGCCGGTCTACGAGGAGATGCCGGGCTGGCAGGAGGATATTGCGGGCTTGAGGGAGTTTGATCGCCTCCCTGGTGCTACCAAGAACTATCTGAAACGGATCGAGGAGGTCACCGGGGTACCCATATCCATTATATCGGTGGGGCCGATGCGGGACCAGACCATCGTGTTGAAAGATCCGTTTGAAAATTAATGGGAGAAACAGGTCCCCGGAGGAACACAGTTTCGGGCAGATGCATTCCAGACCTTGAGATCCACCCACCTTCTTGCTGTCAGCCATTCCACCATGCCAACTTGCGACAAAGAATATGATGTGATTGTTGTGGGCGCGGGGCATGCCGGATGCGAGGCGGCCTTGGCCGCGGCCAGAATGGGGCATCCTACGCTCCTGCTCACCATCAACCTGGATCATGTGGCCGCCATGAGCTGCAATCCGGCCATCGGGGGGCTGGCCAAAGGACACCTGGTGAAGGAGATAGACGCCTTGGGCGGAGAAATGGCCAGGATCGCCGACCAGACAGGTATCCAGTTCAGGCGGCTCAACACTCGGAAAGGCCTGGCGGTCCAGGGATCAAGGTCCCAGAACGACAGGGATCTCTATCGCAAACGGATGAAGTCGGTGGTGGAGTCCCAGCCCAACCTGGACCTGCGGCAGGCAATGGTGGAGCGGCTCCTCGTAAAGGATGGAAAGGTCTATGGCGTTGAAACGCATATCCATGAAAGATTCATGGGAAAGGCCGTGATCCTCACGAGCGGGACCTTCATGCGGGGACTAATTCATATAGGGCTTGACCATTTCCCTGCAGGCCGCATGGGGGACCCCCCATCGGTCCATCTGTCAGAGCAGCTCGAGGAGCTCGGCTTTGAGCTGGGGAGGCTCAAGACGGGCACAACGCCCCGCCTCAATGGCAGGACCATTGATTATGATGGCCTGGAGGTCCAGGAGGGGGACAAGAATCCCAGGCCTTTCTCTTTTACCACCAAGACCATTCCCCTTCCCCAGGTCTGCTGCCATATCACATATACCAATCAGCAAACCCATGAGGCCATCCGGGAAGGCCTGGACCGCTCTCCGCTTTACAGCGGAATTATCAAGGGCACGGGGGCGAGATATTGCCCCTCCATAGAGGACAAAGTGGTGCGTTTTGCGGAAAAGGAGCGGCACCAGATATTTCTCGAGCCCGAAGGCCTTGACACGATTGAAGTCTATCCGAACGGCCTGGCTACCAGCCTGCCCATTGATATCCAGGTCAAGATGGTTCGCTCAATCCCTGGGCTGGAAAGGGCTGAGATCCTGAGGCCAGGCTATGCCATCGAATATGATTACATTGACCCTGTCCAGCTCCTCCCCACTCAGGAGACCAAGCTGGTGGAGGGGCTTTACCATGCGGGGCAGATCAATGGCACCTCCGGTTACGAGGAGGCGGCAGCCCAGGGCCTCATGGCAGGCATCAATGCGGTGTTGAAAATCCGGGGGGAGGAGCCCCTTATCCTCTCCCGCTCCCAGGCATATACGGGCGTGCTCATTGACGACCTGGTCACCAAAGGTACCAAGGAACCCTACCGAATGTTCACTTCCAGGGCTGAATACAGGCTGCTGCTCAGGGAGGACAATGCCGATTTCAGACTGAGGGACATCGGGTACAGGATAGGGCTGGTATCCGAGGAGGTTTATAGAGAGTTCTGTCAAAAAAGGGAGCGGGTGGAGCATATCCTGGCCAGGCTGAAGCAATCCCAACTGCGCCCCGCACCCGGAGTGCAGGATCGGTTGAAGGAGATCGGGACCTCTCCCATCAAGAATCTTACATCGCTGGAACAGTTATTGAGGCGTAATGATGTATTGTTTGAGCATCTTCATCTGTTCGATCCGGAACTGGCAGGCACGGACCTCCAGGTGGCCGACGAGGTGGAGACACGCATCAAGTACGCAGGATATATTGACCGGCAGGAGCGGCAGGTGGCCCGGCTCAAGCGCATGGAGGATGTGAGGATCCCCCAACAGATAGACTACGATGCCATTCACGGCCTCACAGCAGAGGCGAGGGAAAAGCTGAACAGGGTGAGGCCCGTTTCATTAGGCCAGGCGTCCAGGATCTCCGGTGTGACCCCTGCGGCCATCATGGCCATCCAGGTCCATCTGAAAAGGTTGGGGGTGTATGGGGATTCGCCGTGACATTTGCCTCTCAAAAACGGTTCTTCGGGAAGGAGGAGGGGGATGTCTTCCTCAGAAGGTAAGGGAAAGGGCAAAGGCGTAAGGCTCAATGGCCATGGTCAGGGGAGAAAGCAGGGGCTTGCCATGAATAGGCCTCAATGGATTCTATGGATAGCTGCCGTGCTCTTGGGTCTGGCTGCCCTCGGGGTGTGGGGATGCGGAGACAACACGGGGGATAGCGGCCGTGAGAAGCCGAGGAAAACGAAGGTGAGAAAGGTGGAGGTCAGGCCTGTAGGGGCCATGTCGGCTGCCGGGAATATCGAGTATGTGGGAGTGTTGGCGGCACGGAAAAAGGTCTCCGTCTCCAGCGAGACGGGGGGCACCGTGGAGAGGATTTATTTTGAAAAAGGGGACCATGTAAAAAAAGGGCAGGTCCTTGCGGAGATCAGTGCCAGCACCGTGCGCCTCAAGGTAAGGGAGGCAAAGGCGGCCGTGGAAGCGGCCAGGCAGTACCTGGAGAAACTGGAGGTGGGGAGCAGACCCGAAGAGATCCAAATGGCTGAGGCAGCCTTCAGGGAGGCCGAGGCCGCGCAGCAAGAAGCGGAGAAAAACTTCAAGAGGATCAAGGAGCTTTTCTCACGCAAGGTGGCCTCTCAGAGGGAATACGATGCTGCCGAAAGGATGGTTGAGACGGCCCGCGCAAGGCTGGAGGCTGCAGCACAGCGGCTGTCCCTTGCAAGACAGGGGCCCCGGGCTGAAGATCGGCAGGCGGCCCGCGCAAGGCTGGATCAGGCCCTGGCAGGGCTGGCCTTAGCAGAGGACAGGTTGGAGAAATCAATCCTGCGCTCGCCCTGCAACGGGGTTGTCGCCTTCAGGGAGGTGGAGCAGGGAGAGGTCATCGTGGTGCCTCCTGCCAAGGTCATCACCCAGGTGGTGGATCGGAGCACCATGAAGATCAGACTGTCCATCGCCGAAAAAGATATCCATATGCTGAGGGAACAAAAGCGGTTTCCTTTCACCGTGGATGCCATCCCCGGGAGCACCTTCTTCTGCACCCTGACCTTTATTTCCCCCGTCGGAGACCCCCTTATGCACTCATTTCCCGTGGAGCTGGCGGTGGAGAAGCCCGATCCGCGCATGGCAGACGGAATGACGGTGCGTGTGAGCTTGCCTGTGGAGGATGATAAAAAAGCCATCAAAGTCCCTTCCTCCTGGCTTTCCGAGGAGAATGGCAAGCTGGGCCTTTTCGTGGTGGAGGAGGGGAGGGCGCGTTTCAGGAAAGTCACCCTCGGCACTTACTACGGCCAGATGGTGGAAATCGTATCGGGCCTGAATGTCAAAGACCTGGTGATCACGGATCCATCCGGGCTCCACAGCGGGGATCCGGTGGAATATTAACCGAAATGTTTTTTACCAGATTCGGCATAAATAGACCTATCATCGTCCGAATGACGTTGATGCTGATCCTGATTTTGGGCATCTACTGCTACAGGGCCATGCCGCGCTATCTGGACCCGGATCTTACCGTCGGAGAGGCCATGGTCATCACCATATGTCCGGGCTTCTCACCGGAGGAGATGGAGAAGTTGGTGACAAAAAAGATAGAGGATGAGCTCCAGGGAATTTCCCAGATCAGGCGGTTCGAATCCCAGTCTTTTGAAAGCACTTCCAAGGTTCATATCTATTTCCAGACCCATCTTTCAGAGTATGAGATCGACCAGGCTATGCAGGAAGTCCGGAATGCCGTTGACCGGGTGGATGATCTGCCGGATGAGGCAAAGGTCCCCCGGGTGCTGGAGATCGATATTGCGCTTTTCCCTGTATGCATGGTGGGACTTTACGGTGAACTCCCCATGATGCAGCTCCAGGATGTGGCAAGGGATGTGGCGGACACCCTGGAGAATATTAACGGCGTGTCCACGGTGAAAATATATGGCGAGAGGGAAAACGAGATCTGGATCGAACTCAATCCGCGCCGGATGTCAGCCTATGGAATATCCGTTGCGGACGTTGCCGGAGCCCTGGCCAATCGCTCCAGGAACCTTCCGGGCGGCACCCTGGAAATGGGCCATCATGAAACGGCCATCAGGATGTTAGGTGAACCGTATGACCCCGAAGAACTCTCCCGTGTGGTCCTCAAGAGCGTCAATGGCGCAACAGTCTATCTTGGAGATATCGCCAGGGTCAGACCGGCGCTCGAGAAGGCCCGCACCTTCACTTTCATTGATAAAAAGAACGCCCTGGTGCTCGGAGTGAAACGCAAGCGGAACACCAACATGATCCGGATAGTGGATGATGTGAGGGCGTTGACGAAGGACATTGAGGCCCAGTATCCCGGCCTTCATACCACTATCTACTTCGATCAATCCCAGGAGATCAGGAAGCGGATAAGAGAGCTTCAGACCAACGCGCTGCTGGGGATCATGGCCGTATTCCTGATATTGTGGATTTCCATGGGCATCCGCAACGCCATCTATGCCTCCATCGGGATACCCGTCTCCTTCCTGCTGACGTTCATATTTATGCGGATATTTAACCTCTCCATTGACGGGGTCACCCTGTTCGGCCTCATCCTCGTGTTAGGGATTATTGTGGATGACGCGATCGTGGTCTTGGAAAATGTATTCAGGTATATTGAAGCAGGAGTGCCGCTTTCAGAGGCGGTGATCGGGGGAAGCAGGGAGGTGCTGGCCCCTGTCCTGGCATCGGTGTCCACCAATATGGCGGCCTTTTTCCCTCTGCTTTTCATGATAAGCGGCGTCATGGGGAGGTATCTTTCCATACTTCCCAAGGTAGTCCTTTTCGCCCTTTCGGCATCGCTCTTTGAGGTCTTTTTTATGCTCCCCTCCCACGTGGTGGAGTTGACCCCGAAAAGGGCGCTTGAGAATGCGACGGCCACTAAGGGGTCCGATGTGTTCGCCCCTATCCGCAGGATCTATTATCCATATTTACGGATAATCCTCCGGCACCGTTATATCTCGGTAGTGGTGATTGTGCTATCGACCATCCTTGCCTTCTTCCTGTATTTCCAGACCGATTTTGAACTCTTTCCTAAATCCGATGCCTTCCCGCGGTTCAATATCCATTTCGATCTGCCCGTGGGCTCCACCCTGGATCGATCCAGAGATGTTCTTATGGATTTGACCGATCTGGTCAGGGAGCGGATCGGGGACGATCTGGATGCGCCCATAGCCATTGCAGGCATGAAGGAGGTCAATTACGAGCCGATCTACGGAACCCATTACGGTCAGTTGAACGTGATCCTGAAGGAACGAGGACAGAGGCGGCACAGCGTGCTGGAGCTTATGGAAGGTATAAGAGAAGAGGTCACTCAGCTTCTCCGGTCACGCGGGGCCACGGCCGTGGTGCTGGAAAGGCTGCTGGAAGGCCCTCCAGTGGGCACGGACCTGGATCTCAAGATACAGTCCCAGGATTGGGAGACGTCAGCCGCCATCTCCAGGCTTATCCAGAAGGAGCTTTCCAGGCACAGGGGAATAGTTGACATCCGGGACAACTTTTCGAGAGAAAAACAGTTCATGGAAATTACCGTTGATGAACCCAAGGCAAAGAGGCTGGGAATAGACCAGGCATATCTGGTGATGGCGGTTCAGGCGGCCTTCTATGGTCTGAAGGTGGGCACCTACCACCACGGAGATGAAGAGCAGGATGTGAGGCTCAAATATCTGCCACAGTACAGACGGGACTTTGATGACCTCATGAATCTCAAGATCTCGGTAAAAGGGCATGGCGTGGTCCCTCTGAAGGAGGTGGCAAGTATCGACATGAAGCCCGGTTTTCACAATATCTATCATTACAACGGCAAGCCCACAGTCCGGCTGACGGCCAATGTCCAGGGCATCCAGGACAAAAGAAAAGGGATCAGGGGATTTCTTTCAAACCTCATGGGGGAGAAGATGACCCCCGTCAAGGCCAACGGCATTGCAAGGCAGTATTTCGACAGCATCAAGGCGGGGTATGCCGGGGCGAGGATGATTGCAGGCGGTCTACAGGATGAGACGCGGACCTCTCTGAGGGAGCTGCGCAATGCGGGCATACTGGCCCTCTTCCTCATATTTTTTATCCTGGCCCTTCAATTCAATTCTTTCACTCAACCGTTCATCATCATGGTAACCATTCCTTTTGTGACTTTGGGGGTGATAATAGGTCTTCTGGTCAGCAACAATCCCCTGACCTTTGTGACGCTTATCGGGCTTTTGACGCTGTCAGGGATCGTGGTAAATGATTCCCTTGTGCTCATAGATTTCATAAACCGATACTGGAAGGACCATCCCAAGCAGCTCTATTTGGCCATTATCAGGGGATGCCATGTGCGTATGCGCCCCATCATACTTACATCCATGACCACTATTTTCGGCCTTGCACCCATGGCATTCGGTCTCGGTGGGAAATCCCCTTTCTGGGCGCCGCTGGCCACCGCGATCATGTGGGGATTAGCCTTTTCCACCCTTCTCATCCTTACGATGGTTCCGGCCTACTATGCTATACTTCAGGATGTCGGATATGTGATCAGGCACAGGAGGAGGCGCAAGGCCGAGACGTTGAAGGAAATCGAGGAGGCATTTACCTACAAAGAACTGGAACCTTATTTAAAACCGCGAGATCAGCTTTAGGAAGAAAGGATCAGGGTATGAGTAAACTGATAGGGAAAGATCAATGGGTTTGGGTGGTGGTTCAGGACCCGGGGGGCGATGAGCAGTTCTTAGGACAGTATGACCAGGAGAAGGATGAGAGCTTTATTCCCTTGTTCCTTGAAAAGGATGAGGCACAGCAGGCCCTCGACCGTCTCCAGCGAAAGGAGGGCTCAGAGTATGAGGTCCAGGCCATAGAGTTCGGAGAACTGCGCCGGAGCGCGGCGGAAAATCGCTTCATGCTCTTTGTATTAGATGGAGCGGGAGCAATACTTGAAAAGATCAGACCCTGAATGCCGCATTTAAGGGAGAGGAAATGCACATGGATGAAGACAAGGCAATGGAAGATGAAAGGCCCCAAGTTATGGAATACAAGTTCAAGCCTATCGGCGTTATCAGGAGCAAGTATCGTTCCAAGGGGGGTGTGCCCATCCAGGGGATCTTTGGGCCGGATTCAAAGGGAAGGGCGGAGATCTTTGAAGAGTATGAAGCAGGTTTGAAGGACATTGAGGGTTTTTCCCATATCATCCTGATCTATGTGTTTCATCGCTCGGAGGGGTATGAGCTGGTCTGCCGGCCTTACATGGAGGATAAGCTCCACGGGGTTTTCGCCATCCGTGCACCACGGCGCCCCAACCCCATTGGATTTTCAGTAGTCCGTCTGGAAAAAAGGGAGGGCAGGGTCCTTTACCTCTCCGAGGTGGATATGCTCGATGGGACGCCGATCCTGGATATCAAGCCCTTTGCCCCCAGATTCGACCACAGGCCTGGGGCACGGGTGGGGTGGATGGAAGGCTCTTTCAGGGACAAAGATCACAGGAAGGTTTCCGATGACAGGTTTTGAGCGGGAATGGGAAGCGTGCAGTTTTTTGCTTCCGCAGCTTCAGAACGAGGGGGTGGGAGGGGAGTTAATTTTACGTAATCCTTTGCTATGTTTGAAGAAAATCGCATGAATGCGACGCATTTTTTCCTTGACACCCAACCACAATTTGACTATACACCAGCATCGACATATTTGACTTAATCCGTCAACAATTTCAGATCCTGAGCCTTACGGACTCGTAAGCCTGCTTTTAATGGCCCTTTCGAGGCCGCGGAAGATTTCTCATGAATTTAAAAGATCTCCTTTCAGATAAGAGATCCAGCCTCATCAAGAAATGGCGCAACTTGCTCATTGAGAGCTATCCGGCGGGCACGCGTAGATTTTTGAAAAGCGAGAAGGACCAGTTTGCAAATCCGGTAGGTCATGTCATTTCAAAGGACATTGAGATACTTTTCGATGAGTTTGTCCATGACGGGGATATTGCCAAGATAACCGCCTCCCTTGAAAACATACTCCGGATAAGGGCGGTCCAGGATATGAAGCCATCCCATGCCCTGGCATTCGTGCTTCAGTTCAAAGGGCTCATAAGGGAGGAACTGAAAAGGGGAAAACCTCTAAATGGGCTGTCAGGGGAGCTGCAGGCCTTTGAGCGGAAGATTGACGACCTGGTGCTGCTGGCATTTGATGTGTATACTAACTGCCGACAAAGGCTTTACGAGATACGGGTCAGGGAGGTGAAGGAACAGTACGGGAAGTTGCTGGAAAGGACGGGTGTCTTTTACAATATATCAGAGCAGGAACCATCTCCTTGAGATGACAACGGGGACAGTCAGTTATTCGAAGCGAGGTAGGAGCCTATGAATTTTATACTCGGTATAATCATAGCACTGATAGGGGTCGCGGGGGTTATTCTGATTCCCTGGATAGGCGTGGGAGCTTTTGACATGCGCATCCTTTTCGGAATCGTCGTGCCCTACGCGGCCATGGCCACTTTCTTCGTCGGGATAATCGTTCGGGTAATCGGATGGGCGCGCTCGCCTGTCCCCTTTCGGATCCCCACCACTGCGGGTCAGCAATGGTCTTTCCCCTGGATCAAGCCCAACCGTATCGACAATCCCAGGAGTACGGGCGGTGTGATTGTAAGGATGCTTTTCGAGGTCCTGACTTTCCGCTCTCTGTTTAGAAACACAAGGCTGGAATATCGGAGCGCAGAGGGGGGGCCCAAGATCGATTATGAGTGGGAAAAGTGGCTCTGGCTGGCGGCCTTGGCTTTCCACTATTCCTTCCTTGTGATTTTTCTCAGACATTTCAGGTTCTTTACCGAGCCCATTCCGGGGTTTGTACATCTGCTTGAAAGCCTCGACGGGTTCCTTCAATTAGGTGTGCTACCCGTGAGCGGGCTGGGCGTTCCCAGCGTTTATGTGACCGATATGCTGCTTCTGCTCGCCTTGCTCTATCTGTTTGTAAGGAGGATCTACATCTCCCAGGTCCGATATGTCTCACTTCCCGCAGACTATTTCCCGTTGCTCCTGATCCTTGCGCTGGGCACCACAGGGGTATTGATGCGCTACTTTATCAGGGTGGACATCACAGCAGTAAAGACCCTGGCCCTGGGTCTGTTCAAGCTGAGCCCAAAAGCCCCTGAGGGGATAGGGGTTATTTTTTATATACATCTATTTGTCCTGAGCGTTCTGGTCGCATATTTTCCATTCAGCAAACTGATGCACTTTATGGGCGTATTTTTGAGCCCGACCAGGAATTTGTCCAATAACAGCCGTATGGTAAGGCACGTAAACCCATGGAATTATCCGGTCAAGGTCCATACGTATGAGGCCTATGAAGACGAGTTTAGAGAGCATATGATAGAGGCCGGACTGCCGGTGGAAAAAATGCCCGAGAAACCGGCAGAACAAGAGGGAGAATCATCTGAAGGAGAAGAAAAGGAGTAGTCATGGCCGAGACCCCCAAACCAGAAGAGATAGCGAGGATTGATCACAAGGCTCCTTTGTGGGAAGGCTGGATGAACAGGCCTGTGGATATCAGACCGGGCATCTATTGCTATGCAGCCAATCCGAAAAATGTCGAAGCTGTGGGGATGCCGAATGCCCGCCAGTGGAATCCCGTTGATGAGGACTGGAAGCTGCCGGAGAACTGGCAGGAGATCTTTATTGAGGGGTTCAAAGACAGGCTGGGCAAGTTCCGCTCCCTGAAGCTGTTCATGGATATCTGCGTCCGATGCGGGGCCTGCGCAGACAAATGCCATTTCTTTATCGGCTCGGGCGATCCCAAGAATATGCCTGTAATGCGGGCGGAACTGCTCAGGTCGGTGTACCGGAAGTATTTTACGACCGGAGGCAGGATTCTCGGTTTGCTGGCCGGTGCAAGAGGGCTCACCGATGAAGTGTTGAAGGACATCTGGTATTACCTGTATCAGTGCACGGAGTGTCGCCGCTGCTCGGTTTTCTGCCCTTACGGCATCGACACTGCGGAAGTTACGATCCTTGGGCGGGAGTTGACCAACCTCCTGGGTCTTAATACCGACTGGATCCAGGCCCCAGTGGCAAACTGTTACCGGACGGGAAACCATCTGGGCATCCAGCCGCATGCCTACAAGGATATGATCGACTTCTTTGTGGATGAGATCGAGGAGGTCACCGGGGTCAAGGTGGAGCCAAGCTTCAACAGAAAGGGCGCCGAGATCCTATTTATCACCCCTTCCGGCGATGTCTTTGCCGACCCTGGGACCTATACGGCCATGGGGTACCTCATCCTGTTCCATTATCTCCAGGACCAGGGCCTCGATATTACCTGGAGCACTTATGCGTCCGAGGGCGGAAATTTTGGTTACTTTACCTCCCACGAAATGGCAAAAAGGCTGAATGCCAAGATGTACGCCGAGGCCAAGCGCCTGGGGGTAAAGTGGATCCTGGGCGGGGAATGCGGCCACATGTGGAGAGTTATAAACCAGTACATGGATACCTTCAACGGCCCGGCAGATTTTCTCGAGGAGCCGGTGTCCCCCATTACCGGCACGAAATTCGAGAATGCCAAGGGCACCAAGATGGTCCATATCGTGGAGTTCACCGCGGATCTCATCAAGAATAATAAGTTAAAGCTGGATCCGAGCCGGAACGACAATTTAGTGGTGACATTCCATGATTCCTGCAATCCGGCCAGAGGGATGGGATTTTTTGAGGAGCCCAGATATATTATTAAAAACGTATGCAACAACTTCTATGATATGCCGCCGAGCACCATCAGAGAGCAGACCTTTTGCTGCGGGAGCGGCGCAGGGCTGAATGCAGGGGAGGACATGGAGTTGAGAATGCGCGGCGGGCTGCCCAGGGCGAATGCTGTGAAATATGTCCACGAAAAGTACGGGGTGAACATGCTCGCATGCATTTGCGCCATTGATCGGGCCGTGTTGCCGAATTTAATGGAATACTGGGTCCCTGAGGTGGATGTCACCGGCGTTCACGAGATGGTCGGCAATGCCTTGATTCTGGACGGAGAGAAGGAGAGAACCACCAACCTGAGGGGTGAACCTCTGCCGGGAATGGAGGAGGAAGAGGATGTATGACGGATGGAAGATCATCGTCGGGCTGATTGTCTGTTTGGCGTTTTTTACGTTCCCGTTTTTCTACGACGCAGGGAAGGCCGCCAAGGCGCCTGAGCCTGTGCTGACACCCAAGGCGAAAGAAGCAAAGGAGTGTGTGGCCCCCGGCGCCTATATGAAAAGGTATCATATGCAATTGCTGGAAGATTGGCGGAATACCGCGGTGCGGGGGGGCGAGCGGTATTATGATACGGGAAATCCTACTTGGCACCTCCGGGTGATGGACAAGATTGCGGATGCGACCGCCTCTGCCGGCGAGAGGTTGTACAAGAGCGTAGAGAGGAAGGTCTATTATAAGAGCCTTCAGGTAACCTGTATGGATTGCCATTCCAACAAGAGCAAGTTCTGTGACCAGTGTCACAACTATATGGGGATAGCGCCCTATTGCTGGGAGTGCCATATCGAGCCAGAGGAGAAGAAGTGATGGGCATAGACAGAAGAGAATTCCTGAAAGTAGCCGGACTTTCCGCACTTTTCGGCCTGGGCGGGAGAGCGGCTATGGATATCCTTGCCCCGGGCGAGCTGGAAGCTTCCGCAGAGATCCCTCCTTTGAAGAAAGGGAAACAATGGGCCATGGTGGTTGATGCACTTAAGATGGACGAGGCCGTTATGGACAAATGCATAGAGGCCTGCCATCATGAGCACAATGTCCCTGACCTTGGGACTCCCAAGGAGGAGATCAAGTGGATCTGGAAGGAGGATTACGAACATACGTTTCCGGATCAGGAAAACCCTTATATAGCTGAAGAATTCGAGCACAAGACATTTCTCCTGATGTGCAATCACTGCACACACCCCCCCTGTGTACGGGTATGTCCGACCAAGGCCACGTGGCAGAGGGAAGACGGGATCGTCATGATGGACCAGCACCGCTGCATAGGGTGTAGGTTCTGCATGGCCGCATGCCCCTTTGGCGCCCGTAGCTTCAACTGGGGGGATCCGCGGCGCGTACTCAGGGTGGCAGAGTTGAAGGAATTGAACCGCGGCTTCCCATGGAATCACAACTATCCCACGAGGTCCAAAGGGGTGGTCGAAAAATGCACCTTCTGTCCCGAGAGACTGGCCAAGGGCATGCTCCCAGCATGTGTTGAGGCGGCCAATAAGGTCAAAAAGGGCTCCATGATCTTTGGGGACCTTGCGGACCCCGAATCGGAAGTCAGAGAGGTTCTCAGAAAACGTTATTCGATTCGGCGGAAACCTGAATTGGGGACGGAACCAAAACTATTTTTTGCAATATGAGGTAGCTATGCTTGAAACGGCGTTGAAGGGAAGACAGGGATACTGGGGCTGGCTGATATTTCTGCTCTTCATGATGGGCCTGGGGTTTGGTTGCTATATTTACCAGTTTCATGAAGGGTTGAGAATTACAGGGATGAGCAGGGATGTTTCCTGGGGTTTTTATATTGCCCAGTTTACCTATCTCGTTGGGGTCGCGGCCTCCGGCGTGATGGTTGTATTGCCCTACTATCTCCATGATTACAAGGCGTTTGGCCGGATTACTGTCCTGGGTGAGTTTCTGGCTATTGCCGCGGTCACCATGTGCCTGCTTTTTATCTTTGTGGACCTCGGGTACCCGCTCAGGATAATGAACGTAATCATGTATCCAACGCCCAATTCAATCCTGTTTTGGGACATGATAGTCCTGAATGGATACCTGCTTCTCAATATTTTCGTTGGCTGGAATGTGCTGAGTGCGGAGCGGAAAGGGATCATGTACCCCAAATGGGTCAAGGTCCTGGCATATATTTCCATCCCCTGGGCGTTCAGCATTCATACTGTCACAGCGTTCCTGTACGCGGGCTTGCCGGGAAGGCATTACTGGCTGACAGCCATTATGGCTGCCCGGTTTCTTTCCTCGGCATTTTGTTCCGGGCCTGCCTTGTTGATCCTGGTATGCCTGATCGTGAGAAGGGTGAGCAACTTCGACCCGGGAAAGGAACAGATAAGGACCCTGGGCGGCATAGTTGCCTATGCCATGATCCTTAACGTGTTCTTTTTCCTACTGGAGCTTTTTACCTCTTTCTACAGCCAGATACCCGGGCACATGCATACATTTGAATTTCTGTTCCGGGGTCTCGAAGGACACGGGAGATTGGTGCCATGGATGTGGACGGCTGCAGCCTTTGCCCTGATTTCCCTGGTGCTGCTCATAGTACCGGCTACCCGGAGAAATGAAGATACCCTGGCAGTGGCGTGCGTGTCGGTCATTGTTGCCACATGGATTGACAAGGGACTGGGGCTGATCATAGGCGGTTTTACCCCCAATCCTTTTGAAAGAGTCACCGATTACTGGCCCACCACGCCTGAGGTCCTTATCACCCTGGGCGTCTATGCCACGGGATTTTTCGTGATGACGGTCCTCTACAAAATCGCAGTATCCATAAAAGAAGAGGTGGGTGCGTAGGGGCCGCCGGAACCAGTATTTTACCGGGAGTACTTAGGGGCCGATCCCTGTAGTTAAGGATTGGCCTCTTTGATTTGACAACACCCGTGCTCGTCCGAACCAAGCATTTCCTTTGAATAACGAGCACTCCTGCAGGCGCCGTAGGAAATGAATCGCGGCCCTCACACTTTCGAGAATTTTTGCCCCCTACAGGGGAGTTAGGGCCTGGGAGGAGGGGTATTTTGGACCTATAAAGGAGCGCCCACAAAAGACTTGACACGGTTATTTGACTCTGTTAAATAACCGCCAACTCTCTTTCCGGACAAGGTAGAATATGCCTTAACAAGCTTGGGAGGCCTGCCTTTTTTGTTTCCGCATAACAAATTTCATAATTGAGGAGGAGAAAGAACATGGGTTACGAAGTGACGGTTGACGAAGATAAGTGTGAAGGCTGCGAAGAGTGTGTTGAAGTCTGTCCTGTGGATGTCTATGAGATCCAGGATGGAAAATCGGTGCCTGTGAATGCAGAGGAATGCCTCGGATGCGAAAGCTGTGTGGAGGTCTGCGACCAGGAGGCTATCACGGTCACTGAAGTTTAATTGCTTGCTTCAAAAGCCCCTAACATGGGTGTCGTTCCTGTAACATGGGCGACGCCCTTTTTTTGTCCCCGTGCCCCTGTACGGTGAAAATAAGAAGCCGCTCTTTCAAAAGAGCGGCTTCTTATCCTTCATAAAGTCATAAAGTTATCTATCAAAAAGTACGCCTACGACTTTTTCTGGTGACACTGATTGCACTTTTTGAAAGGCCCGGTTTTCTTTCCCGCCTTTCCAAGTGCCTTGTGGCAGTTCTTGCAATTCCTGTGGTAGGCGTTTTGCAGCTTCATCACCTTGCCCTCTTTTTTCTTGGGGTTGTGGCATGAACTGCACTTCTTGACCGGATCGCCTTCCTTCCATACGTTCTTTCCGCCTTCATAATGATGATGGCAGTCAGTACAGGCGAGTTTGTATTCTTCATGGTGCTTCTTATGGCTGAACTTGACAGGTCCCTTTTTATCCTTCTTGTACCCCTCATTCTGTATCATGATTTCATTGGGCACATCAGCGGCAGTCAAAACACCCACACTCACAAAAACCAAACCAACAAAAAGGGCCAGTAACAGGGTCGCGAATTTTTTGTTCATGGAATGTACAACCTCCTTTCTATAGGCAACCTCACTTCAACTTGATCCCTTAGTAAAAACCACACCTTATTTTCCAATGCTTTTTGAGAAATATAGTAAAACAGGGTCGCAAATGTCAAGAAAATATCGCATTTCATTCGCTCTCCGCTTCCGCCAGCTCAGATGCCATCTCGCGTAAGGTTTCCAGAGAGGCGAGTGCTTGCTCTTCATCTATCTTTTGAATGGCGAAACCCGCGTGTACTACCACATAGTCGCCCACCTTGGCATCTTCCTGCAAAAGGAGACTCACTTCCTTCTGCGTTCCCTCCATATCGATGATCCCCATGCCGTGTTCAATTTTGATGATCTTGGCAGGTATCCCTAAGCACATGGTTTTCCGCTCCTTTGAGACGGTACCTGACGTCAAGGCGCTCAAGTTCTTTCAGGACGAGGGCAATGATATCCTCCATCCTTTGTTTTATAGGTAATGTAAGTTCAAGCCCGACGGTTTCGATGTCTTTGGGTTCTACACCCAATATAACAGTTTCCGGCACCTTATCAAGGGCCTGGCACAGGGTGAGGGCCTCAAGGAGATCCACCTGGTGCAAGGAGTTCTTTGCCAGGATGCGTTTGGGTATGGCTTCTCCTTCGATGCGGTAAAGGTCTCCCGGTTTGCCCTTGTTTCTAATGGCGTCCACAACAATGAGGTGATCCGCCTCGGAGATGGTCCCCAAGAGATTCAGGCCAAGGACTCCCCCGTCTTCAAGGGACACATTCTCAGGAAACTCGTATCTGGCCTTCAACTCTTCAATGACACGCACACCGAAGCCCTCATCGGTGAACAGGATATTGCCGACACCCAGCACGGTGATCCTTGCTTGGTCGTTAATTTCCATAATATTCCTTAAACCAGTAAAGAAGAACAGGGGCATCCAATCAAAAAAAACCCTTCAGTCCCTCTTCAAAGAGGAACTGAAGGGTTTAGCGGAAACCTCCTATACGGCCTTTACTTTATAGACCTGGTTGGAATCAGGATCTATTACATGCACTCCACAGGCAATACAGGGATCGAAGGAATGGACCGTTCGCAGGATCTCCACAGGACGCTTCGGATCTGCCACAGGTGTTCCGATCAAGGATTCTTCTACCGGTCCCAGCTTCCCTTCGGCATCTCTGGGACACAGATTCCAAGTGGAAGGCACCACGTACTGGTAGTTGGCAATCTTCTTGTTTTCGATCCGAATCCAGTGACCCAGTGATCCCCTGGCCACGTCATTGAGCCCTACACCCATTCCGCTCTTTGGCATGGTCCAAGGCGTATAGGTTGCTGTGTTGCCCTTTTTCAGGTTACCCACCAGTTCCATGACCCAGCCTTCCATGGCATTGCCGATCGCCACCGTCTCTATACAACGGGCTGCGGTCCTGCCCAATGTAGAGAAAAGGGCGGTCACGGGGATGCTCAGTTTGGTTGCCACGGTATTCACGAGGTCCTTGATCTCCTTCTTGCCCCATGCATAGGCCACAAGCACCCTGGCAAGAGGGCCTACCTCACAGGGCGCACCTTCGTAGCGCGGTGCCTTGAGCCAGGAGTATTTGCCGTTAGTATCGTAATCCCCGTGTTGCGGCTTGGTTTCCCCATTGAAGGGATGTCTGTCTGTCTTGCCTTCATACCAGGAATGGGCTACATGTTCCGTGACCGCTTCATGGTTCGCCATCTTGACCCCCTTGAGGTCGCGGTTCAGGATCACACCCCTCGGCATGAATAGGCTTTCCGGTTCCTTTTCCGATTCGGGAAGATCTCCCCAGGCAAGGAAGTTGGTCGTCCCGCCGATTGCCCCCCAGTCCTTGTAAAAGGAGGCCACCGCCAGGATATCCGGCAGGTAGACATTCTTGACAAAATCCTGGGTCTCTTTCCAGAGGTAGAGAAATTCCGCAATGCGATCCGGCGTCAGATCTTTTACGCAGGTGACACCGCCTACCACAAAGCTCTGTAGGTGCGGATTCTTGCCGCCGAATATTGCGTGCATCCTTGCCGCTTTGGCCTGGAGGCGCAGGGCCTCGATGTAATGGGCCGTTGCCATGAGGTTGGCCTCAGGCGGCAGTTTATATGCAGGGTGGCCCCAGTACGCGTTGTTGAAGGGACCGAGCTGGCCGCTGTCAACAAAGGTTTTGAGGCGCTGCTGGACGTTTTTGAAATAGACAGCCCCGCCCCAGGGCGCATTGCTCACATTGTCCGCCAATGCAGCCGTCTTTTTGGGATCGGCCTTTAGGGCGCTTACCACATCCACCCAGTCCAGGGCGTGTAGGTGGTAGAAGTGGACAATATGGTCGTGCTGGAATTGGGCTCCATGCATCAGGTTCCTGATTATACGGGCGTTGTCAGGAATCTTTACCCCTACCGCGTCTTCGACTGCCCTCACCGAGGACAGGTAATGAACCATCGTTCAGACGCCTCATGTGCGCTGGGTGAAAAGCGGTGCGTCCCGGGGGTCACGCCCTTTCAAGATGAGCTCGATGCCCCGGAACATCTGTCCCGAGCTCCAGGCATTCACCACTTTGCCTCCGGACACCTCCACCTCAATTCTCAGGTGTCCTTCTATCCTTGTAATTGGGTCTATCATTATTTTCTTCGCCATTTTCTCCCCTCTCTTTTACTAAGGTGATTTCATTGACTCAAGATCAGGTGACTCGCCTTTCTATCCACTTTCCTGGAAGAATGGCGACATCTTGTCCCAGAAGTCGGGCTCGCTGCATCCTATGCAGGGATGCCCTGCCTGAATAGGAAAGCTGGTTCCATCATTGAATTTTGCGATGGGACAGTTGTTGTAAGTGTCCGGTCCCTTGCACCCCATCTTGTAGAGGCAATAACCATTTGCCGCCTCTTCGGAGCCGAACTCCTCCACAAACTCATCGTTCTCATAGTGGGATCTTCTCGGACACTGATCGTGAATCGATTTCCCGTAGGCGAAGAGTGGTCTCCCAAGGTCATCGCACTCGGGCAGTTTCCCCAGGAGCAGGTAATTGACAACAGTTCCGACCAGGTTGATCGGATTGGGAGGGCATCCTGGGATGTTGACCGTTTTGATGCCCAGTGCATCGCCGACGCCTTTGTATCCGCCTGGATTTGGTTTGGCCGCCTGTACGCCGCCGTATGAGGAACAGGTTCCCAGACAAACCACGGCAGCTGCTTTAGGGCAAACTTCCTTGGCGATTTCAAGGAATGTTCGGCCGCCGATTTTCCCGTAAGCGCCGCCATATTTCGTGGCAATGGCGCCTTCAACCACACAGATGAATTTGCCGTTGTACTTTTCCACAGCGGCTTTCAGATTCTCCTCCATCTGCTGGCCAGCGGCCGCAAAAATGGTTTCGAGGTATTCAATGGAGAGGATCTCCAGGACCAGTTCGTCAATCCATGGATACATGGACCTCAAAACCGCCTCGGTACAGCCCGTGCATTCCGCAAAGTGAAGCCAGACTACGGGCGGCCTCTGCTTGGGCGCTGCGAAGACCTCTGCCACCTTGGGGACGAATGACGAAGAGAGTCCCATTGTCGCTGTAAGCATACCGCAGTACTTCATGAAATCCCTTCGTGAGATCCCCTTTTCCGATAACCTTTTGTAAAAATCTTTTGCCTCCCTCATTGGCACCTCCTGATGCTGGTTAACAAAAGCCCTCCTTCCCAAACTTCTTCCGGTTTCCGTGCATATGATTAAAAAATTTAAGCACTGTTTGTCAATCTTTTTTTGCAAAAAATATTGAGAAAAGGCCAACTTGGGTGATAAAAGAGTTGAAAGCGTCCGAATGGGAGTCATTTGACACGATGGCTGCGAAAAAAGTCCTGCTCCTTTATACAGACAGGTATTATCTGGTCAAACAGGTATATCCATTCGGTCTGGACCTGATTGCCCATCACCTGAGACGCTCCGGGCATGAAGCGAGCGTGGAGTACCCTTTTCTTCCCGAAAAGAATATGGAAGCGAACCTGGTTAGCATACTGGAGCGAACCGAGCCTGATATTGTGGGCATCGGAATCCGAAACCTGGACACATGCATGTCATGCGAAGAATATGGCGACTTAGAGGGGAAGGATTACAGGACTTTCTTTTTTCTGCCCCATGTGAAGGCGGTGGTGGATGGCATAAAGAAACATGCGCCCGGCGTGCCAGTGATTGCCGGAGGCGGGGCCTTCAGCGTTTGTCCTGTGGACATAATGGAGTATCTGGATATTGACTACGGCGTTGTAGGGGAAGGGGAGGAGCCGCTTAAGCGGTTTGCCGATGCCTTTCCTGACAGGGGGAAAATCTCCGAGGTTCCAAATCTCGTATTCCGCTCCGACAAAGGCCATGTGGTGAACCCTAAGCGGAAATATGATTTTAAGGATTATCCGCTGCTCGGCGAGAGGGATCGTAAGTTCGATCATGGGTTTGAGATGTCAGGGATCCCCGTGCAGACGAAAAGGGGCTGCAATCAGAGATGCAGCTACTGCGTGGAGCCTCTGATTGAGGGGCAGCGATATATTTTCAGGGAA
This sequence comes from Deltaproteobacteria bacterium, assembly GCA_029933075.1. Lineage (GTDB taxonomy): Bacteria > Desulfobacterota > DSM-4660 > Desulfatiglandales > Desulfatiglandaceae > JAOZOW01. The sequence continues at coordinate 22,847 of JAOZOW010000006.1, forward strand.
GTAGAAGAGGTGGTGGGGGAGTTGAAGCAGATCTCTCGGGTTCATGACAATGCCACTGCCGTTTTCTTTGTGGATACGGAATTTAACCTGCCTGATTTGACCTACTGTTCCCAACTCATTAAGCGGATTCTCGAAGAGGGCATGCACCAGAGGTTTCGATTTTCTTCTCAATTTTTGCCCAGGCCCTTTGAAGCCGATTTTGCAAAACTGTTGGCCGAGGCGGGTTTTTCGATTGTGCTCACCTGTGACAGCTTTTCAGACGAGGTTCTCGAAAGAAATGGGGCTTCATATCGCATGGCCGATATCATCAAGGCACTGGAGCTTTGCGAAGCACATGGCGTAAGCTGTACAGTGGCCATGATCTTTGGCCTGCCGGGGGAAACCCGTGCAAGCATTGACCGCAGTCTTGAACAGATGCGGAGGTATGCGCCCGGACCCTTGAGGCGATATGAATATACAGTGGGGGGGCGAATATACAAGGGGACGGCGCTGTGCCGGATTGCCGGGCAGGAGGGGGCCGGAGAACACCTCTACGGCCGATGGTCCGAAGGATTTCTGGAGCCCTGTTATTATTGCGCCCCAGAGAGCCCATTGAGGCTGAAATCATACATCGATAATGCTCTGGGCTATTCCGTGGCCTATGAAAACCTTTTCGACGAGACACGGTTCCAGACCTTGGCACTCAGCTACCTGGCAGATCAGGGGAGATGGGCTGATGCGATTCCCAGGTTTATGGATGCCCAGTTGAGTGTCAAGAGCAATGTCTATCAATATTTTTTTCAACGATTAGCAGACACAGGAAGGATTGATGAGGCTGCAGAGATCTCCTTCAGGCTGCTGGATGCCATTGAGGGAAGCAATCAGGGAGCAAGATACGGGGAAGAGGCGGAACTTGCCAAGTTCTACTTGAGCCGTATCAAGTAAAGTATGTCAGCTTTATTTGAAGCCCTGCTCCACCGCAGCCATGTCCAGATAGAGTGTGGCCAGGTTTTCGATCTCCATGGGGGCCACCTGTTCGAGAGCCCTCTTGTCAAGGGTCTTGATATACCTTTTGCATTTCCTGCAGAAGTCCACCCGAAAGCCTTCTTCCCCTTCAGCCAGAAAGTACCCCAAGGTGCTCTGGTCCTCGTTCTGGCAGAAGACACACTTGACCCGTGGATAGGGCCACTCCTGCCCGCACAGTTCGCAGTGTAAATACCTTTTTCCGGTCTTTGCGAAGTATGAGATGTCCGGTTCGGAGCCGCACACAGGACAATACCCATTGTCCCATTTTTCAGCCTCTATCTTGTGAGACAGCGCCTCCCGTAAGGTCTCGAACGAAGGTCTCAGGGCGGTTTGTCCCAGGAAGAAGAGGGCCTTCGGGTCCAGCCCGACATCTTTTCCCAAGAGCGATAGGGCGTTTTCGTCCTGGCCCAGGATGGCCCTGAACAATCTTTCGCACCATTGGGGCTCTGTCTCTGATTTTTCAAAGGCCGTTTTTAGCCCCTCTTTGTCGGGCCTCTCGGTGTCTTTGAGGTGTTGAAAGAATTTTTTCAGCAGCCCCGAAGCAGTCCCGAGGTCGAGCGGAAGCTCCTGCCTCGAGAAAAGAGAAAATCCCTCCTCCTGTTTGATCTCCTTGTAGGAATCGTCAAGTTCGAAAGGCTTGCTTACGGGATGTTCCCTGATCAGAAGTGCCATGAGATCTCTATAAGGCTCAAGGGCGGCCCTGGCAACCGGTCTTTGTCGAATCAGGCGCTCTATATGTTCCAAGATTTCCTCTGCCATTGATCCTCCTTTTTCCTATTCCCCCAGCTTTTCCAGCTGCTTGACGAGTATATCGAGATGAGGCCTCTTTGTTGATATCATGGACGTCGATATATCGAATAGTCCCGTTTCTGTCGATTCACGCAAGAAAAGAGTGGGGATACCCACCTTCCTCAGGAGGTATCCCCACGGCCTCTTTGAAATGTCTCAAACCGGTTAACCGGCGAGCTTTTTCAAAAGCTGCCACTCTCTTGAAAGATCGCTCAAAGACTTGCCGATCTTTTTGAGGGCCATCTTCCGGTCCATAACATCTGGAGCTTTTTCCACACCGGCAAACTGGTAGTACTTGGAGGGCTCGTCTGCCAGGAGATAGAAAACCCTCAAGTCCTCCAGTCCCGTGACCTTGGCATTGGGGAATTTGGCCTTCACCTCGCCCAGGCGTTTCTTGGCGAGCGCCGCCATCTTATCCCGATCACCAAAATTCATGGCCCCGGTGGGGCAGGTCTTGACGCAGGCCGGCTCAAGCCCGTTGTGCACCCTGTCGTAACACATGGTGCATTTGGACATATAGCCGGTGCCTTTCTGCACCCGTGGAATATTAAAGGGGCAGGCCTCTATGACATCCTTTGCATTGGCCTTTTTGAGCTTGTCCGTATAAAGCACCGCCCCGGTTTCACTGTCCACTATGATGCCGCCCGGCGCATCATCCTCGGCAGCCTCCTTGCAAGGAGGCTCGAGGCAATGACGGCATTGGTCCGGGAAGAAATACCATACCGGCTTGTTCTCAGGGCCAAGGTGCTCCTGGAATCTTACCACCTTCCAGGTAAAGAATGACAGGTCCTTGGGGTTCTGGTAACTGCCCCAGTTCTCCGTCTTTGTGGCAGGGAGTTGATTCCATTGCTTACAGGCAATCTGACAGCCCCGGCAAGCGGTACACACGGTTGTATCTATGAAGAATGCCTTTCCACTCATTGGATCACCTCCCTTCTATGCCTTTTTTATGTTGACCATAAAGGCCTTGGTTTCAGGGATCCTGGTGTTAGGATCGCCCGTTGACGGAGTGAGCAGGTTGGCTGAATCGCCGCCATCCTTCGGGTAGACCCATCCGAAGTGCCATGGCAGCCCCACCTGGTGAACCACGCTTCCCTGTATCTTGAAGGGACGGAAGCGATGGGTCACAATCGCTTTCGCCTTCACTTTGCCGCGGGCGGATTCCACGATCACCCATTCACCATTATTAATGCCTTTGAGCTTTGCCAGTTCATGGCTCAACTCCACAAAGAGCTGTGGCTGGGCTTCCAAGAGCCAGGGTTGCCACCTGGTCATGACCCCCGTCTGCCAGTGCTCGCAAACCCGGTATGTGGTCGCCACAAAAGGATACCGGGGATCGCATGTCCTGTACACATCCATGTCGGTCCCATATTTGGGCGCCGTGGGGTTGACGAGCTGGCTGGACATGAGGTTCTTTTCCACCGGGCATTCCATGGGCTCATAGTGCTCGGGGAAAGGCCCGTCCGCCCTGCCCGGGCCGAACACGTGGGCATGGCCCTCCGGCTTCATGATAAAGGGGTACTTGGTCTTGGGGTTGGGGGTCCCATCAGGCTTCAGCATAGGAGGCCACCCGCCGTCTGGCACGTCCCCGACCCATCCGCCTTTTCCACCTTTGGCGTTGGGATCCCAGCGGATAACCGGATGCTCCGGATCCCAGGGCTTGCCATATTTATCCACCGATGCGCGATTATAGATAATGCGCCGATTCACGGGCCAGCACCAGGCCCATTCAAGATTGAGACCGATACCGGACTTCTCCCTTTTCCTTCGAGCCGACATGTTCCCCTTATTTGTGTACGAGTTACAGTAGAGCCAGTTGCCGCTGCTGGTGGAACCATCGGCCTGGAGATAGGCAAAACTGGGAACCAGGTCTCCCTTCTTAAAGGATTTGCCCTTGACCGTGACATTTTTCAGAAAATAGCCGTTGATTTCCTTGGCCACCTTGTGCGGGTCATATGCCCCTTTGGTGGTGTAGTCCCACTTCAGGTTAAGGATAGGCTCAGGAAACACAGCGTTTTTGTCTCTGCGGTACAGGTATTTGACCTTCTTCATCAGGTCCATGATGATGTCGCCATCCGACTTTGCATCCCCTGGCGGTTCCGCAGCCTTGTAACGCCACTGCATCCAGCGACCGCTGTTGGTGATGGACCCCTCTTTTTCCAGCGACACGGCGCAGGGAAGGAAGAAGACCTCGGTTTTGATCTTCTTGGGATTCATGCCGGGACCCTTCCAGAACCAGCCCGTCTCGTTGGGGAAGATGTTTACGTTGACCATCCAGTCCAGCTTGGCCAGGGCCTTTCTGTTTTTATCGGCATTGGCCCCTGAGGCTGCAGGATTCTGGCCCCATGCAAAGAAGCCGGTGAATTCCCCCCTGTACATGGCGTCAAAGAGATCAAGCCAAGAATAGATCTTGCCGTCATCCAGCTTGGGCAGCCAGCTATAGCCAAAGTCATTCGCCTTGGTCGCCTTGTCTCCGAAGAATGATTTGAGAAGGCTTACCGAGTACTTGGGGTAATTTCCCCACCAGTTGGCGCTCAGGGGATCGTGGGTCACGGGCGTGTATTTCTTATTGTAAGCGGCAAGCGTGGCCTGGGATGCCCTGGGCGTTTTCAGGTAGCCGGGCCAGATGTGGAAGAGGATGCAATGGTCCGTTGAGCCCTGGACATTGGACTCGCCCCTGAGGGCGTTTACCCCGCCTCCGGCCACGCCCATGTTGCCGAGCAGCAATTGGATCATGGCCATGGTGCGGATGTTCTGGACTCCCACTGTGTGCTGGGTCCATCCCATGGCGTACATGATCGTACCGGCCTTGCCCTTCTTCCCGGTGGCCGAGTACATCTCGTAGACCTTTTTGAGGTCTTCTTTCGGTGTCCCCGTGATGGCCGAGACCGTATCGAGATCATAGCGGCTATAATGTTTTTTCAGTAATTGAAAGACACAACGGGGGTCCTGCAAGCTCCGATCCTTCTTTGGAATCCCTTTTGAATCTTTCACAAAGGCCCACATCTTTTTGTTGTATTTGTGGGTCTTTGGGTCATAACCGGAGAAAAGACCGTCCTTGAAATCATAGGTCTCCGCCACGATAAACGGGGCGTTCGTATACTCAGCCACGTACTCTTTGAAGTACTTGTCGTTTTCGATGATGTACTTGATCATACCCCCTAAGAAGGCGATATCCGTGCCTGATCTCAGATAGGTGTAGAAGTCGGCCTTGGAGGAGGTGCGGGTGAATCGGGGATCAACGCTGATCAGTTTGGCCCCCCGCTTCATGGCCTCGTTCACCCATTTGAAGGAAATGGGGTGATTTTCGGCCGCATTGGAGCCCATAATAAGGATGCAATCGCTGTTCCGGATATCGATCCAGTGATTGGTCATTGCGCCGCGTCCGAACGACTCTGCCAGAGCCGCAACCGTGGCGCTGTGTCAGATACGGGCCTGATGCTCTATATAGACCAGACCGAGGGCCCTCATCATTGCCTGGATCAGCCAGCACTCCTCATTGTCCAGAGCGGCACTTCCCACTTCGGCAATGCCGTTAGTGCGGTTGACCACCTGGCCTTTGTCATTCTTCCGGGTAAAGCTGGCATCGCGGCTCTTCTTGATCCTTTTTGCTATGGTGAACAGGGCCCAGTCCCAGGATACCTTTTGCCAATGGCTGCTGTAAGGCGCCCGATAAAGAGGCGTCGTTACGCGATTTTCATTATTGACGAGTTGACTCAGTGCAGCGCCTTTGGCACAGAGGGCCCCCTCATTTATAGGATGATCGGGGTCTCCCTCAACGTTGATGATCTTTCCTGCTCCTGCCTTCCCGGTATGTGCGATGACCCCGCAGCCAACGGCGCAATAACAACATATACTTGTTGTCTCTTTGGCAAACCGGATCTTCAGGGTTTGGGCGTAAGACCTGACAGGCTTCAAGTCGAGGCCCAATCCCATGGCGGCAACGCCAGCGGCAGAAGCTCCTGCGATTTTCAGAAAACCACGACGCGTAACGTTCATGGGGCCTCCTTTCTCTTGAGGGTTGTTAACAACAAACAATGTCATCGCTATCTGAAACCCGAACACTTAAGAATTTCTTTTTCTTTGATTATCACCTCCCGCAGCCTGAAGTTTTGGTGGATATGAGTTTCTTCTTTGAAGGTTAACCGCCAATGATATGAAGGGAATTTTCATGTTGGGGGTGAATAATGACGGTAAGCACTCTTAAAAAAATTTTTATCCATAAAAATCCCGGTTTTGTCAACCGTTTTTTCCTGTCTATTTTTTGGAAAATCAGCCACTTACATATATCAAAAATGACATAACCATATTAACCTTTCTCTTTCCAGGCGCTCCTCCGGGGCATTTTTATCCCTAAAACCTCCTGCTGGAGGTTCATTTCTGTTGCAAAATGGCTATAATGTAGTTACAATATAGTTATTTCTGTCCGGATTGGGCCTGAGGAGAAATACGTATCGGGGTCTTGGAAGAAGATCCCAGGCCCACCCGGCCATCTTCCGGGGAGGAAAAGTCCATGTCAGAGGAGATAAGGGGCGCCGTACTGGTGGTGGGAGGGGGCATTGCTGGGATGCAATCCGCTCTGGACCTGGCTGATTCCGGGTATTACGTGTACCTGCTTGAAAAAAGCCCTTCCATTGGTGGAGGAATGGCACAATTGGATAAGACCTTTCCCACCAATGATTGCGCCATGTGAATCATTTCTCCAAAACTGGTCGAGGTCGGCCGGCACAGAAACATTGAGTTGATCACTTATGCAGATCTTGAGTCCGTGGAGGGGTCTGCCGGAGATTTCAGGGTCCGGATCAAGAAACGTGCGCGCAGCATTGATATGAATCTGTGCACCGGATGCGGCAATTGTATCGAAAGCTGTCCTGTGACAAACAGGCCCGTTTCCGCTTCACCGCCATAATCCTGAATTATCCATGTTTGAGCCATTAGGGGGCGGAGGAGAGTTCTCCCCCCGGATAAGAGAATGGGACGACATGCAAGCACCTTTTGAGATCCGATTGGAAAAGATCGAAGAGATAATTGAAAAGTATCATGGAGATCGCGAGGCCCTGCTCATGATCTTGCAGGATATCGCCGACATCCACAATTATGTGCCTCCCGAGGTGGTACCCCTCCTTGTGGAGAGACTGGGCGTCAGGCCGAGCCTGATTTACAGCGTGGCTACTTTTTATAAGACCATCAGCCTGGAGCCCAGGGGAAAGTATGTCATCAACGTCTGTACTGGTACCGCCTGCCATGTTAGAGGGGCTGACAAGATCATGGAGGCATTAAAAGAAAAGCTCGGGATCGATGAAGGTGAGACCACGGAGGATCTGAAATTCACCCTGGAGGCCGTGCGGTGCGTGGGCTGCTGCGCCTCCGGGCCGGTGATCACCGTAAATCGGGAAACGCACGGCGGGCTTGACCGCTCCAGTGCCCTGAAGATCATTGAATCGTATGAGAAGGAGATCTCCTGACCCCCGGGTTCCCATAAGAAGCAACGACTGAACTATGGCCACCTTAAAGAACAGTGAATCTCTGGACAGGCTCAGAGAATCCCTAAAAGAGAGAGGGGAGAGAGGCGCGCGATTGGTGTCCTTATGCGCCGGCTCCGGCTGTGCCGCCTATGGGACGGGAAGGGTCTACAGGGCCCTTAAAGAGGAACTTGCCCGGCAGGGGATGGAGGGAGATGTGGAGGTAAAGCTCACAGGGTGCCATGGGTTTTGTGAGAAGGGGCCCATTATGGTTCTCCACCCCGAAGGTTTTTTCTACCCTCAGGTCAAGGAAGAACAGATCCCCGAGATCGTGGAAAAAAGCATTAAGGGGGGAGAGTTGATCGAGAGCCTGGTCTTCAAGGACCCTGTAACGAAAAAGATGATTCCCTATGAGCGAGATGTCCCCTTTTACAGGCTGCAGCAGCGGATAATTTTCGGCAATAATGGGATCATCGATCCCACCAATATTGAGGATTACATTGCCGTGGGCGGCTACAGTGCCCTGCAGAGAGCCCTGTTCGAGATGACCCCGGAGGAGATCATCGAGGAAATAAAGCGCTCTGGATTGCGGGGCCGAGGGGGGGGAGGTTTTCCTACGGGGATCAAGTGGGAGAGCTGCAGGCGGCATGAGGGAGAGCGGTATGTGATCTGCAATGCTGACGAAGGCGACCCGGGTGCCTATATGGACCGCAGCCTCCTTGAGGGCAACCCCCACAGCGTGGTGGAAGGGATGATTATCGGCGCCGTTGCCATCGGTTCCCGTGAGGGGTACGTGTATGTAAGGCATGAGTATCCCCTGGCCGTCAAGAACCTGACGAAGGCCCTGGAGGCGGCTGAGGAATACGGCCTCCTGGGCAGGGATATCCTCGGCTCAGGCTTTGATTTTGAGATCCGGATCAGCCGCGGCGGCGGGGCCTTTGTGTGCGGCGAGTCCACCGCGCTCATGGCTTCCCTGGAAGGGAACCCCGGGCGACCGAGGGCCAAGTATGTCCATACAGTGGCGCGGGGTTTCCGACAGAATCCTTCCAATCTGAATAATGTGGAGACCTGGGCCAATGTGCCTGTCATCATCAACAGGGGAGCGGATTGGTATGCCTCCATAGGCACGGAGAACAGCAAGGGCACGAAGATATTCTCGCTGGTGGGGAAGGTTGTCAATACCGGTCTGGTGGAAGTGCCCATGGGCACGAGCCTCAGAACCATCATTTACGATATCGGCGGTGGAATTCCCAAGAAGAAACAATTTAAGGCGGTGCAGACGGGCGGACCCTCCGGGGGCTGTATTCCCGGACAATTTCTGGACTTAGGCGTTGACTTTGACGAGCTTGCAAAGGTGGGCTCCATGATGGGCTCTGGCGGAATGATCGTGATGGACCAGGATACCTGCATGGTGGATGTGGCCCGCTATTTTCTGGATTTCTTGAAGGAGGAATCATGCGGCCAGTGCACTCCCTGCCGCGAGGGGATCAAGCAGATGCTGGAGATCCTTACAAACATCTGTGAAGGACACGGCAAAGAAGGAGATATAAGTCTGCTTGAAGAGCTGGGCGGCATGGTCAAGAAGTTTTCCCTGTGCGGGCTGGGGACCTCCGCCCCGAATCCGGTGCTGACCACCATCCGGTATTTTAGGGATGAATACGAAGCGCACATCAGGGATAAAAGATGCCCCGCTGGGGTCTGCAAGAACCTCTTTCACTACGAGATAGACCCCGATACGTGCACCGGCTGCCGTCTTTGTGCCCTGAAGTGCCCTCAAGGGGCCATCAGCGGTGAAAAAAAGAAACCTCACAAACTGGACCAGGACAAATGTATCAAGTGCGGGGTCTGCTATGACGCCTGCAAATTCGGTGCGGTGCTGATCAAGTAGCCTCCTGTGGGTTCGAGCCTGTGGAGAGATCGAAGATGGAAATGCTCGAGGGAAATCGTCCATGATCACTTTCAAACTCAATGGCCGCGAGGTTCAGGGAGAAGAGGGGGAATACATCCTTGAGGTGGCCGAGAGATACGGGGTGGAGATCCCCACCCTTTGCCATCACAAGGCCTTAGAACCGGCGGGTGCGTGCAGGCTCTGCACGGTGGAACTCTTCGACGGGCGCAGGACCCGCTTCGTCACCGCTTGCAACTATCCCATCTGGGAAGGCATGGAGGTCTATACGGATACCGATGAGGTGCGAAGGGGGCGCAAACTGATCGTGGAGCTTCTCCTGGCCCGGTGCCCTGAAGTCCCCATTATCAGGAGACTGGCGGAGGACTACGGCATTGAGGAGCCCCGATTCAAGAAAGATGAAGATGACTGCATCCTCTGCGGGCTTTGCACCCGCATTTGCGAAAGGATGGGAAACGGGGCCATCAGCCTCGCGGGAAGAGGCGTGGGCTTGAAGGTGACTACGCCTTTCGAGATCCAGTCGGATCTATGCATGGCCTGCGGGGCCTGTGTCTCGGTCTGCCCCACAGGACATATCAAGCTGGAGGAGATCACCAAGCACACGGTTAAACCCATACCCTCCGAGTATGATATGGGGTTGAGAGGACGAAAGCCCATCTATGTGCCCTATGCCCAGGCTGTCCCCAACACGCCTGTGATTGACCGAGACACCTGCATGCACTTCAGGACAGGGGAATGCAAGATATGTGTACAGTCGTGCAGCGCCGGTGCCATCGACCACGCCCAGCAGGATGAAGCGATAGAGTTGCGCGTGGGCGCTATTATCTTGGCCCCCGGTTTTCAGGCCTTCGACCCTGGCCGGTACGAAGCTTACGGCTATGCCGAAAACCCGAATATCGTCACTTCCATGGAATTTGAGAGGCTTCTGTCAGCATCAGGCCCAACAATGGGACATCTTGTGAGGCCTTCGGACGGAAAGGAACCCAGAAGGATCGCCTGGGTGCAATGTGTGGGCTCCAGGGACGTCCACCGCTGCGACAATGCTTATTGCTCCTCCGTGTGTTGTATGTATGCCGTAAAACAGGCGGTGATCGCAAAGGAACATGCCGGAGGCGAACTGGACTGCGCCATTTTCTACATGGATATGCGCACCCATGGCAAAGACTTCGAGAGGTATTACAATGACGCCAGGGATAAGCATGGAGTACGCTTCATCCGTTCGCGGATCCCCGCCATTGAGACGGTGAAGGAGACCGGAGAACTTCTGGTGCCTTATGTGAATGAAAAGGAACGGGTTGTGGAGGAGCGGTTTGACCTGGTTGTCCTTTCTGTGGGTCTGGAGACCGCTGCCGAGGTGGTGGAACTTGCAAAGAAGCTGGGTGTGCAGCTGACGGAAGGTCGATTCTGCAAGACCGATCCGTTCCGTCCGGTGGCCACTTCCAGGGAGGGCATCTTTGTCTGCGGCGCCTTCCAGGGGCCTAAGGACATTCCCCAGTCAGTGATCGAGGCCGGCTCCGCAGCAGCCGAGGCAGGGGCCCTGCTGAGTGAAGGTAGAAACAGCCTTACCCTGACCAGGGAGGAGCCGCAGGAGCGGGACTGCCGTGGAGAGAGGCTCCGGGTGGGGGTGTTTGTATGTCGTTGCGGGATCAATATCGCCGGCGTGGTGGACGTGGAAGCAGTACGGGACTATGCCGCATCCCTGCCCCATGTGGAGTATGTGGCTGACAACCTTTACACCTGTTCCCAGGATACCCAGGAGAGCCTCACGGAGGTGATCAAGGAGAAAAACCTGAACAGGATCGTGGTGGCGGCATGCACCCCCAAGACCCACGAGGCCCTTTTTCAGGAAACCATGGCCAATGCGGGGTTGAATAAGTACCTGTTTGAAATGGCCAATATTCGAAATCAGGATTCCTGGGTGCATCAGGAAGACCCGGAGGCCGCCACGGCCAAGGCCAAGGATCTGGTCCGCATGGCTGTGGCCAAGGTGACCCTTTTGGAGCCCCTCCGGGAGGCGGAACTTGAGGTCAACCAGAAGGCACTGGTGGTAGGGGGAGGGGTCGCCGGGATGACGGCTGCCAGGGCCCTTTCCGCCCAGGGATATGAGGTCTGCCTTGTAGAGCGGGCTCAGTCACTCGGGGGGCAGGCCCGCAACCTGTACCGCATGTGGACCGGGGAGAATATCCAGGAGAGACTCGAGGAGCTTATAGAAGCGGTGCAGGGAGATGAAAACATCAGGGTCCACTTAGAGACCGAGTTAGGCAATGTAGAGGGTTTTGTAGGCAATTTCAGGACCACCCTGATTTGTCGGGGCAAGGAAGAGGTGGTGGAGCATGGTATTGCCGTCATTGCCACCGGCGCACAGGAGCTCAAGCCCAAGGAATACCTCTATGGAGAGGATTCCAGGGTGGTCACCCACCTTGAACTGGACCGGATGTTCATGAATGATGAATCCGCTCTCAGGGGAATCAAGAGGGCGGTGTTCATTCAGTGCGTGGGATCGAGGGAACCCGAAAGACCTTATTGCTCCAGGGTCTGCTGTACCCACTCGATCGAGAGTGCCCTCCATTTGAAAGAATTGAACCCGGATATGGATGTCTATATTCTTTATCGGGATATCCGGACTTATGGCGAGCGGGAATATCTATACCGAAAAGCCCGCCTTGCCGGCATCCTTTTCATCCCTTTTTCTCTGGAGCGGAAGCCCCGGGTCTCATTGGGACAGGGAGCGCTGAAGATAGATATCTGGGACCCTTTGCTTTGCCAGGATATTGTCATGAACTCCGACCTCCTGGTTCTGGCCGCCGCCATTGTCCCTTACGGGGATCAAAAATTGGCCCGAATGTTCAAAGTTCCCCTCAATGAGGATGGATTTTTTGTGGAAGCCCATGCCAAGTTAGGGCCTTCGGAGTTTGCCACGGATGGGGTTTACCTGTGTGGCATGGCCCATTATCCCAAGCCCATTGATGAATCCGTAGCCCAGGCCCAGGCCGCGGTTTCCCGCGCCGTGACACTGCTGGCCAGGCAAAAAATCAAGACGAGCGGCACTGTTGCTGAGGTCAATCCCCTTTACTGCAGCAGCTGCGGGGTGTGCGTGGAGGTCTGCCCCTATAAGGCCCCGACCATGCGTGAACAGGGGCCTTTTGCGGGAAAGGCGGAGGTGAATCCGGTGCTGTGCAAGGGCTGTGGAATCTGTGTGGCCTCCTGTCGCTCAGGGGCCATGAGCCTGAAAGGGTTCGGCAATGATCAGATCATGGCTATGATCGCCCATATGTGATCGGGGCTGTGGAGGCAGAAGACACCGAGCCCACGGGGATTTGTGAGATTGATATTGTGGAGAAGAGCATGCACGACTGGCAACCTAAAATCACCGCTTTTTTGTGTCACTGGTGTAGTTACGGTGCGGCGGATCTGGCTGGTGTCAGCCGCCTTCAATATCCGCCAAATTTCAGAATAATCCGGGTGCCGTGCTCCGGCCGAGTGAGCCCCAAATTCATCCTGGCCGCCTTCCGTCACGGGGCCGACGGCGTTTGGGTGAGCGGGTGACATCCGGGCGACTGTCATTACCTGGAAGGTAATTATTATGCCAGGCGAAAATTTGTGCTTTTGAAAAATCTCTTGGAGCACATTGGCCTGGAACCGGGAAGGCTTCATTTCTCATGGATTTCTTCTGCCGAGGCCGCCAAGTTTGTGGAAGTTGCCAATGAGGTTAACCAAGTGGTGGAGGAACTGGGACCTGCGAGATTCCTCGTGAAACGAAAAGCCCGGGTGGCATGATGCTACATTATACGGAAAAAATCAGAGAGATCGCCGGGAGACTCCTGAAACAGGGGGTGGTGGACGTATTTATCGGCTACAGGAAGGGCTCGGTCCCCATGATGAATAATCCTTTATTGATTAGGGATCCCGGCAGCACGGATCTCCTTTACTGGGACAGCAATTGTGCGCTGAACCTTTGCAATTATTTGACAGGGAGGAAGGACAGGATCGGGATTGTGGCCACCGGTTGCGTTTCAAGAAATATCGTCACCCATATAGTTGAAAACCAGATCAGCCGCTCCCAGCTCTATGTAGTCGGGATCCCATGCACGGGGATGATAAGCCACAGGGCAGTGATAAGAGCGGTGGGCGGGAGGGAAATCATCGAATTTGAGGAACAGGGGGAGCGATTCCTGGTACGCGGGCGGGATTTTGAAGAGATATTTGAAAAGAATGATTTCCTCCAAAGCAATTGCGCCGTGTGCAGATATCCCAATCCGGTGCTGTACGACGAGATGTTGGGAGAGCGTGTGCCGGGATATGAAGGGGACGATGTCTACAGGGACGTGGAAAAGGTGGAGCAGATGAGCAGTGAGGATAGGCGTGGCTTTTTCTCGCGCATGATCTCCCGCTGTATTCGTTGTTATGCCTGCAGGGATGCCTGTCCTTTATGTTATTGCCCCACCTGTTTTGTGGATGAATCGCGGCCCCAGTGGGTGGGGAAAAGCATAGACCCTGTGGACACAATGACCTTTCATCTGCTGCGGGCCTTTCACTGTGCCGGCAGGTGTACGGATTGCGGCGCATGCGAGCGTGCCTGTCCCATGGGTATCCCGGTCAGGCAGTTTACCAAGAAACTCAACAAGGACGTCCAGGAGCTGTTTTCCTGGGAGGCGGGGCTCGGCCTGGAGCAGAGGCCCCCCTTGGATGTGTACAGGCAGGATGACTACGACGGTTTTATTCGATGACGGCCTATAGAGTATACAGCAAGGAGGAATGGACCAGTGCAGTGAAGGCCCTGGAGTCTCACTATCAGGTATTTGTGCCCGTAAAGGATGGGGATTTTCATCTATTCGGCCTTCTTTCGGAGGGCAAGAGGCCGGATTTTGATTTTCAAAATACGCACCTTTCTCCCAAGTCCATCGTATATCCCCAGTCGGAGCGCATGTTCGAGTACAGTCTGGACGGAGAGGACCCTGACGCCCACATGCTGAAAGAAGCGCCAAAGGATTTTTCGCCCAGGGCCATCGTCGGCATCAGACCTTGTGATGCCTTGGCCTTTCAAAGGGTCAGGGTCAATTTCGACACCCCCCGGTACCGGGACCCCTGGTGGGTGAGCCGGTTCGAGTCCACCACCTTTGTGGGTTTGGGCTGCAATGCCCCTGAGGCCACCTGCTTTTGCACCTCGGTAGGCGGCGGCCCCTTCAGCGAAGCGGGTCTGGACGTGTTACTCTACGACTTGGGAGACCGCTTCCTGGCCAAGGTGCTCACCTCCAAAGGGGATGGCCTTTTGAAGAAAGCCCTGGGGGGAATGGAGGCGGATGGTACTTTGGTGCGACAGGCAGAATCACTGGCACTCAAGGTGACAGAGGCCATGCCGGCCGTTGTTCCAGTTGATGGTTTGAAAGACAAATCAGTACTGGAACTATTTGAGGCGCCTTTCTGGGAGGATGTGGCTTTTGGCTGTATCAACTGCGGCACCTGCACCTATCTCTGTCCCACCTGCTGGTGCTTTGACATACAGGACGAGGTGCTGGGAAAGTCGGGGGATCGTATTCGCAACTGGGATTCCTGCATGTTCCCCCTGTTTACCCTGCATGGATCAGGACACAACCCAAGGGGCGGGAAGGTGGCGCGGGTACGCCAGCGCTTCATGCACAAGCTGAAGTATTATTTGGACAAGTATAACGAAGGAGTTCAGTGTTCGGGCTGCGGGCGCTGTGTGCGCTCCTGTCCCGCAAATATTGATATCCGGCAGGTAGCCGAACTCATGAACAGTCTATGAGTAAGCGAGCCCGTATGACCCTCGACAACCCATATTTACCCTATCCGGTGCGCATCGAGCAGATCGTGACCGAGACCGAGGACGGCAATCTCAAGACCTTCCGTCTTGTATTCTTGAATCCGGAGCACGAGGAGAAGTTTCGCTATATGCCGGGGCAGTTCGCCGAGCTTTCCATTGCGGGGAAGGGCGAGATTCCTATCGGCATTGCTTCTTCTCCCACCGAGAGAGGGTTTTTGAGTTTTACGGTGAACAGAGTAGGGGTGGTGACCGCCCATCTCCATAACATGAAGGAGGGAGATGTGATGGGAGTCAGGGGTCCGCTGGGAAACTGCTACCCCTGGGACGAGATGGAGGCAAAGAATGTGGTCATCATCGGCGGGGGCTTTGCCTTTACCACCCTGAGATCGAGCCTTGTATATCTCCTTGACCCCCAAAACCGCTCCAGGTTCAAGGATGTCATCGTGGTCTATGGGGCCAGGAGCCCGGGCATGCTTCTTTACAGAGATGAACTCTGGCAGTGGGAAAAGCGGGACGACCTCCAGATGCATGTGACCGTCGATGCCACGGATGATCCTGACTGGAAACACCACACAGGATTTGTCCCCACCATTGTAAAAAAGGTGGTCCCATCCTCGGACAGCTCGGTGGCCTTGGTGTGCGGCCCCCCTGTTATGATCAGAAACACCCAACCTGTGCTGGAAGACTTGGGGTTTCCGCCCGAGAGGGTCTTTTTGTCCCTTGAGATGCGCATGAAGTGCGGCATAGGCATGTGCGGCAGATGCAATATCGGAGATCAATATGTGTGCAAGGACGGCCCCGTATTCTCTTTGGCCCAGCTCAAAGAGATGCCCCCGGAGTACTGAACCGGGGGGCAGCTTACGGCAATAAGGAAAGGTTCTGTGACTGTGAGCAAAATCGACCTTGATCAAGCGGATGCAGGCTTCAAAAAGGAATTGATGTCCCAGCCGGGTGGAGAGATGATCTCGGCCTGCTTCATGTGTCGCACCTGCGTGGCGAGCTGTCCCATATCCGCCGTGAATGATAGATTTCACCCCCTCAGGATCATTCGCATGGCCCTTTACGGACTCAAGCATGAGGTCCTGAGAAGTGAATTCATATGGCTTTGCTCCAGTTGCTATGCCTGCCAGGAGAGGTGCCCCCAGGGCGTCAGCATCACCGAGTTCATGACACTGCTCAAGAACTTGGCTGTAAAGGAAGGCCATATGCCTACGGGGATAAGGGCGCAACTGGACCTGGTAAAAGGGCAGGGCCGAATTTATCCCCTGGACGATTTCGACAACAAGAAGCGCGGGAAGGTGGGACTTCCGCCTCTGCCAACTTCATGCGATGTTGTGCAAAAGCTGTTTCCAGCGGAAGTTGAGGATAAGGGGCCCTCAGGCCGAGGATAGGAGTGTCCGTCACAGAATAGGAACTACTCTGCCGGGTCAAGTTGAATCGTTTACTCTGGGATGACGACAATGAGATATGCACTGTTTTTGGGATGCACCATTCCCGCCAGGTCCAGGAACTATGAGCTTTCCGCAAGGCATGTGGCCGGCAAGCTGGGTATTGAGCTGGTGGACGTGGAGGAATTCGCATGTTGCGGATTCCCCATCAAGGCCAGTGACCGCAAGGCCTCTGAATTAATGGCCGCATATAATCTGTCGCTGGCCGAAAAGCGGGGCCTGGATCTCCTGACCCTTTGCAGCTCATGTTCTTCAGCCCTTACAGAAGCGGCACACAGCCTGGAGACCGGCGGTGCCCTGCGAGGACATGTCAATGATGCACTTGCAAGGGTAGGGCTCCACTACCAGGGCCGGGCCAGGGTGAGACACTTTGCCCGGGTCCTTTTTGAAGAAGTGGGCGCGGAGAAGATTGCACAATATTTGGAAAGGGATTTGAAGGGTCTCAAGGTCGCAGTCCATTACGGATGCCACTACCTAAAACCATCTGAAATCTATGACCGTTTTGATTCCGTTGAAATCCCTGAGACTATTGAAACCCTTGTTGCCCTGACCGGTGCGGAGGTGGTGGACTATCCGGGCAAAAAGCTGTGCTGTGGAGGGCCGGTGCTCCCTGTAGATGAGAAGGTAGCCATGGCCGTGGCAAAAGAGAAACTTGACAATATTGTAGATGCAGGTGCCGATGCCATGTGCTTGGTATGTCCTTTCTGTTCGGTAATGTATGACGGTAACCAGAAAAGCATCGAATCGGAATATCAGAAGAGCTACAGGCTCCCTGTGCTTTACCTGACCCAGATCTTGGGCCTGGCAATGGGGTTTGATCGCAAGGCCCTTGGCCTGAACATGAATGTGGTCAAGACAAAGGAACTTCTTGCCCCTTTTTTTGGTAAAGGATCAGCTTAAGGGTAAGATTTTAAAGGGAAAAATGGAAAGGAAGAGAGGTTTTTGCTGATATTTTCGCCCGGGGTGGGGTTTGACGGTTGGAATTTTTTGATAAAATGTTTATAATATAACGGTAAATCAGAGCTGATGGCCTCGCAGGAAGTCACAACTTCTCTTCTCCTTTGAAAGGGCAAGAGAGGCGCATGATTTTTTGCGGAAGCATAACAAATTGAAATCCCAGTCGATAGGAGAAGAACTTACGATGACCGAATCCAAAACCATAACATTTCCCAAAACTGTTCCTCTTATAGAACGGATAGAGGGGGTGAGCAAGGAGATTTCAAAGTGGCTTGAATCACTTGAGGAACCCTTTGATATGGACAGGGACACAATGCACCTGGTAAAGGCGGAGAGAAACGACCATTACAGCTATCACTATATTTTGGATCGTGCAGTCAAAGGACCGGAGAAAAAGTCAGCCTCCCACAAATCCAAACAGGGATGATGAAACACGGAAAGTAGGGGCTGGGGACAAAAGAGAACATATGCCGAATCAGCTGGCCTCTAAAGATGGTGCTATCTTGCCGTAAACCTCATCAAATTTTTTTGCAATAAGGTTTTCAAATTCCTTTCCAAAAAACCGCCGATTTTGCTGCAGGTACCACTTGATGCTTTCCCAGTGGTCCCGCAGTTCTTCTCTGTCCAGAACTGTTTTGAGTATTTCCTCTATTTCCCGGAGCTTCTGTCTCTTCAGGTTGTCTTTTCTAAATTCGTAAAGGTCGTTCAACCTGTGCCTTTGATCCTCGGAAAAACCCAGGTCAAAGGATCGCTCCATGAGGTCAGTGAAAAGGTTGTGGAGCTCTTCAAAGTCTTCAATGAGCGCCATCTGCTTTTCCGTCTGACCGAGCATGGATTCGATGATCTCTGTCAGCCTCTTTTCAAATGCCCGTTCCAATTGCAGTTCGTAGTCTTCCGTGTAATAGGGGTGCTTTCTCAGTGAGCGGAGACTGTAGTGAAAATAATTTTTCAGCTGCTCCACATTGTTGATAGTGCCCATATAAGTCACTTTCTGAGGGATGTTGATTCGATCTCGGAAATCCAGCGAAAGCACGTGAGGAAATGGTTCTTTCCTAAGCAAAAGGCCTGTCTTGGCTTTAAAGAAATGATCCACCTGCCGCTTGTCTTCCCATAATTTCTTCATGGACAGTGGGTTGAGATATGCATTGATTGCCTCGTAGCGTTTTTCTATTTTCCTGCTCAGCTCCAGGAAATTGATGCAGACAGTGGCATGGTTTTGCCTGAATTTCTTGCTCCCGAGCAGTCCCACCAGGATCAGCTTGAGGCGGTTTTCATAAGTCAGGTATCCGCTGGTCTTTTCATACCCGTAGATCCTCACCTTGTCCCCTATTAGTCGGTCCAGGATGAAATGTCTGGTCTCCTCGGCCAGTTGCTGGAGCGTGTTGTAGATACGGAGGGCCTCGAACAGCTCCTTTTCAAACATTGCATATCCGATGCTGGAGAGCTTTCTTTCTTTGTAGATATACTTAATGGGGACATTTAGCATGTGACGTGCCAGATCCCGAAACTCCACATACCGGATGCCGTGGAGCCTGAACAGCCGTTCCATTGCGAAGATCATCCTCCCCGCTCGCAATGACTCTTTTCGGTCCACTTTTTCCCACCGGGGGGAGGCGAGGTAGTCGGCAGGCTTTGATCCTTTCGGCAGGCCTTTTTTCTGATAGGTGCTCAGGGCATGGAACAGTTTTCCCCTCTGGTGGAAGAGGGTTTCCAACTGGGCATTCAGAGTGGTTTCGCCATCAATGATTTTGTGACACATGGCCCTGATTGCAAATAGTCGTTCGGCCAGGTCCTCGCGAATGAGATCCTCCCTTAGGGCGGAGAGCATGATGAATGAAAAAACGAAAAAGGCATCGAACAGCTCCTTGTTGGCGGGTGCGAGGGTCTCCTGGATGGCGGAAAAGGAGAGCTCTCCTCGAACAATGTGGTGTACAAGGCCATGGTGTCTGATAAGAAACAGGAGGCACTCTTCCCCTCCGGGCTCCAGGTGGTATTTTTCATGTATCCTTTCCTTTTCCACGAAAAATGCCCCTGCCTGGGCAAGGTCAGCGGGATTGATCTCTTTTTGATATTTGTCCCGGAGGGTGGTTGACCTGCCCACATCCTGGAATATGAACGATTTTATAAAGGCATCAAATAGGGGGCCGTTTTGTTTGAGGGTCTCAAGGATTCTTTCAAGTTCCTCGATCTGGTCTTCACTTGCCCCCACTATGCCCGCTGCCATGGGGCCGAATTCTTTCCGGGCCAGCATGTGCAGGAACCGGGTGTCCTGGAAGCTCTCCCTGTCATGCCTGATCAGGGCCTGTAGTTTCTTTGTGCTGGCGATAATATAGTGAATGACAGGGGATTTCAGGTACAGATGAGGCGAGAGATCAAGATCTTGCAAGCCTTTTAATTCGGGAAGGATGAAATCCAGAAGGGAGGGCGCATGTTGATGAAGGAGATCGAGGTCTGTATATAATGCTTCGGGCTTGAAAATCACGTCCAGAAAATTATCCCGCAACTGTTTTCTCAGCTCCCCCGTCCTTTGAAACCATTGGGTCTGCCTGGCAGGCAGTTTCAAGGATGGATCTTTTTGCTGAGCAATCCTGATATGTCCCTGATAAAAGTCCTCCAGGTTAGAGAAGAGGGCCTCGAATTTCTTTAGATCCTCAAGCGGTATTTCAGATATCCGGCACCCGGCCAAGCGCTTTGAGAGCGATTCAAGCTGATCCATGTTCCGGTCCAGGTCCACGCAGTCGATCTCCAGCGCCTGGTTTTCCGCGTCAACAGTGAGCTTGAAGCCGGTTCCCGCAATAAAGGCCGTCCCGTCTTCATGGAGTTGTCTGCCGAGCTGTTTCAGGATGGCGTGGTCAAGGTAATGGATATTTATGGCTCTGGCCTCCTCTTCCACTTTTTTTACCCAGGCAGGCACATCCTCAGGCTCCACACGGGCCAGGATGGGATTGAAGTTGATGATATCCCCGCGGGAGATGGTCACGGCAATCCAAAGCAATATGAATACCAACTCACTGTCCATCCGTTCGAACAGGTGGACGGTGCCATGGAACTCTATGTCCAAAAACTTCCTGTAAAATGCGGGCAATTGAAGGGGGTCGGATCGCAAGTAGAGATTTTCAAACTGTTCTATCGTGTCAACGAGCTTTATCACGTTGTTGATCCGCGACAGTTTGTGCTCATCATAATCCGCAAGGGCCTCCTTTTCCATCCGCCCCTTGTGCCTCAGATCGACCCAATTGTCCAGGAACTCAAAATGGTTTATCATCTTCAGGAGTTTTCGCGTAACCCTGTTGTGGATCCCGCCGACGGAGATGATCTTCTCGTCCAGAAGGCGGTCCCAATCAAGTTCCCGGATGGTGACGACTTTCACTGCGGATTCATAAAGGTCAAAGAGCTCTGTAAGTTCTTCCTGACTCAGTTGGGAGCCTCCGGCGGCCTCCTTTTCAGCCATAGTCATCAATCTGCAGTAACGGAGCAGGTTGATGCCCTGCCGGGCATCAAATGTTCGGGCCAGGTCCGAGACCGGCTTAAGGGCTTTCTCGTTCATTTTTCCCGAGATGATTCGCCCGAGGGGCGTATGGCCCAGAACAATGTACAGGATCTCCTTTAACTCTTCATGGCTGAACCCGAAAAAGGGCAGGATCTCCAGGTTTTCAATCACCTTGGTATTTGTGCCTTCGATATTGTCAGGGTTTAGATGGTCTCTTACTCTTTTCAGCCTCCCGGTTTTGGACATCAATCGGATTACGTGATTGAAGGCGGGAAATCTCCTGTTCTTGTTTTCAAGGGGTTGCCTCAACCGGTCAATAAGGGTTTTGGGAAGATCATCGTGATCGCCCTCTTTCAGTCTGTTAAGTACGTCGAGGGTCTGGATGACATAATCGAAGGAGTCCCTGTAATCGGAAACCAGGGCAACAGGGCATCCCATGAGCTTTGATTCCTTGGCCTCGTTTTCCAGTTCCTCGAAGGTTGTTCTCAAGGGCTTTTTCTGCCCGAGATAGATGAGCATGTAGGACGGTTCATACCCATTAAAAGAAAATCTTTTTCTCCACCCCTTCTTTACGTAGGGAGGGACGAGGGGTTTCAGAAATATCATGTCAAAATAGATGGAAAGGAGCCTGGACCAGTTCTTTTCCTGCTCGCTCAAAAGGGGCCAGTCGGCAAGCTCATCGTTTCTATAAGGAAGTCTGTTCATTTCCCTGAGGGAGAGATCGGAAAGATCTCTACCTTGGAGCAGTTTTTCAATGACTTCATGTTCCACGTAGAGCCCGTCCAGGTACTTTTGAAAGTCGAAGGTGTTTACTTCAACGGCATGGTCTTTGATCCTGTACTTTTTCTTGGTTTTGAATATGTGGCTGAAAAGGAGAAAATTCTTTTCTTCTTCCTCGGACCTGAAAGCGATCTTTGTTACGCGGTTTGATCTTGGAACGTGGTGATTTGCGATGATAAACAGTTCGCCCTCCGGTTTCAACAGCCTGAAGATTTTATGGAGAAGGTAGGTGGCATATTGATCCAGGCGCTTCTTGGAAACGCCTTCCCGGGAGAGGGGGCCGAATTTTTCCATGAAAAGGATTTCATAAAGGTCCCAGGTCAACACGATCAGGTCTAGGGTTTCATTTAAAAGGCGGAGCTTTTCCACAGAGTCTATCACCAGGAAACGGTGTTCCTTGAACCTAAGAGAGAGCTCATGGGCGATAAGGTCGTCCTGGTGGGTGATAATCCCGATATCGTGGTATTCCTTGAAATATTTTTTTCTGTGGAAGCCGATGATCTTGGTAATTTCGTCAACCTTGGCTCTTATATGGGTGAGGGTGTTTGAGACCAGATGACCGGGAATGAGGTAATAGGGTTTTCCGTGGCGGGTAAATCGAATCAGTAGCCCTATCCTCCTGTATAGATCGTTAAGGGCCCTGTAATGTGCCTTGGTATCTTCTGGATTTTCTATGCTGATGGACTGGATCAGTCTGATGTCTTCAGGGCTCAGCCTATGGTAGAATTCAAAAATTCCGAACCCGTAAGCATTTCCACCGAATCTGCTTTCCAGGTGTGCGGGGTGTTTCAGGGCGGGAAAGGTGCCTAAAGGGATATCTCTCGGGTTGATGCCGAAGTCTTCAAACTCCTCCGGCTTGACAAATCGAAAAGAGTCCTTTTGCCAAACGGACTCTTTCGGAAAGAAGGCGATGGGATCCATCTGAGTACCAGGACCTTGATAAGTCCTACACAGAGCACCAAGCGCCCGCCTCATCTAAAGCCAGCGCTTGCGTCTCTTGTATGCTTTAACATCCCTATACGATTTAAGTGCCCCGGAAGCGGCGGTTCCAAGGTAGAATTCTTTCACGTCAGGATTCTCTCTTAGCTCCTGGGCCGTGCTCTCCATGACGATCTTGCCGTTTTCCATAACGTAGCCATAATGGGCGATCTGGAGGGCCATATTGGCGTTCTGCTCGACCACCATCAGCGTTGTGCCTTGCTCCTCATTGATCTTTCTGATGATCTGAAATATTTCTTTGACCAGCAGTGGGGCAAGACCTAAGGAAGGCTCATCCAAAAGGAGGAGCTTGGGGTGGGCCATCAGTCCTCTGCCGATCACGAGCATTTGGAGTTCACCGCCGCTACAATATCCTGCTAATGATTTTTTTCTGGCCAGGAGGGCCGGAAAATACCGGTATACCAGTTCCAGGTCCTTTTGGTACGGTTTCCCCCACCGGGTAGCGGTCCCCACCCTCAGGTTTTCCTCTACGGTGAGATATTTGAATTCCTGCCTTCCTTCAAGGACCTGAATAATTCCTTTTCTCGTGATCTCCTCAGGGGAAGAGTTTTGCACCTGCTCTCCATCATACTCGATGGATCCTTCCGTGACTTTGCCATTTTCAGGTTTGAGTAGCCCGGAGATGGCCTTGAGCGTGGTGGTTTTGCCTGCGCCGTTGCTGCCCAAAAGGGAAACGATCTGCCCTTTCCTTATGGTAAGGGAGACTCCTTTTAGGACCTGGATAACGTCAGCGTAGACCACACTGATGTTGTTGATGAGCAGCCTGATGTTGTCTTCCATGACATCAACCTTTTTTCCTTCGGACAATGGAGCGCCGGAACATTGGATCAGTTTTCGATCCCCCGGCAAATGTCAATACGAGAATGGCCACAGCCTGAAACCGGAACGGACAAT
Organism: Deltaproteobacteria bacterium; assembly: GCA_029933075.1. GTDB lineage: Bacteria > Desulfobacterota > DSM-4660 > Desulfatiglandales > Desulfatiglandaceae > JAOZOW01. The sequence goes on from JAOZOW010000006.1 coordinate 46,359, forward strand.
CCGCCAAACTTCCGCAATGCCTTTTGGTTCGAAGATGATAAAGAGCACTATGGCCAGCCCAAACACGAACTCGCGCAGTGGCGCGATGGTAATGGCAACCCCAGTGGATGCACCAATATTCATAAGGTACTCCGTAGCATGGCTCAATACTTCCTCCAGTGTGACGATGAAGACCGCGCCGAATACGGAACCGGGAATATTCCCCAGACCCCCGATAATGATCATCGCGATAAACACTATGGATAGCCATAGATTAAAGGGCTCCGGTGTAATGCTGATCATATAGTAAGCATAAAGCCCACCGGCAAAACCGGCATAAAATGAGCTTATGGCAAAAGAGAGCAATTTGTATGGAAAGATGGGGATCCCCATCCCTTCCGCAGCGCGGTCATTGTCGCGGATTGCGATAAATGCCCGGCCGTATCGGGTACGGATCAGATTGACTGCCACCCAGGCGAAGAATACGAAACAGATGTATATGACATAGTAGAAGGTCCTGTCATTGCCGAGGTCCAGTCCGAACAGGGTGGCGCCGATAACGCTAATGCCGGCGGCGCCCCCTGTAAGACCTTCCCATTGCACAAGCACATATTCGATAATGAACTGACCTGCCAGAGTGGCGATACAGAGATAAAGATGCTTCAACCGGGCCGAGGGGAGACCAAAGACCATGCCCACAGCGGCTGTTATCAAGCCTGCGGCGGGTAGCGCGGCCCAGAAAGGGAAATGGGCCCTTGTAGCCAGGATTGCCGCGGCATAGGCCCCTACACCGAAGAAGGCGCCGTGGCCAAGGGATATTTGGCCTGTATAGCCTATGAGGAGATTGAGTCCAATGGCGGCTATGGCATATATCCCCATAGTATTGAGCACGTATAGGACGAATGCACTGCTGATGAAGGGGATTACCCCGAACAGGAGTATCAGACCGATGATCATCCACAGCCTTCCGAAGTCTGTTTCGAAGATGGTGAGCTCCTGGTAATAGGATTCCTTGAAATTACCACAGGGATGGAATTGAAACTTTTGCATGTCTACCCTATCCTTCAAGCTTTATTTGCGAGCCTTAAACCCTTTCAATTTCAACCAGGCCGAAAAGGCCGTAAGGTTTGACCATAAGGATCAAGACAAGCACGATATAGGGGACCACCTCCCTCAGGGATGTGGATATATATCCTCCTGTGAAGGTCTCAAGCAGGCCGATAATGACCCCTCCCAGTATCGCCCCGCCGATGCTGTCCAGGCCCCCGAGGATGACAACCGGAAAGACTTTGAGTCCTATGGCGCTAAGGTTATGGACATTTACGCCGTTGATGATACCCAGCACGATACCGCTCATGGCACAGACCAAGGCTGCAATGGCCCACGACAGGGCGAAAACCCGCCTGACATGCACGCCAAGAGACAGGGCTGCAGGCTGGTTGTCCGCCACGGATCTCATATAGATGCCTTGCGAGGAATATTTGAAGAAGAAACCGAAAATGATGAGGAAAATAATGCCTATAATGAAGGTTGCCACATAGACAGAAGGGATCTGAATGGCGCCCCATTGCATTGAAAGGCCTTCGGGGAGGAAGTTGGGATAACTGTGAATATCCCCTCCGAAGATAAAAAGGAGGAGGCCTTTGAACATGGCAGCCAGCCCCACCGTAAGCATAATGACCTCAATCAATTCTTCGCCGATCAAGGGGCGTAGAAAAAACCTCTCGATGATAAAACCGAGCGAGAAACTCCCTATCAATGTAACGGCGAAAGCAAGGATTATGGGCAACTTGGCCCAGGTAGAGAGTGCAAGGAATAGAAAAGCGCCAATGGCAAGAAGCTCCCCGTGGGCGAAATTTAAGACACTGCTTGACTTGAAGATCATAACAAAGCCCAGGGCAGAGAGCGCGTAAAGAAATCCGAGCGATATGCCGTTTACCAGGAGCTGCAAGAAAAATTCCATATCTGGAATACCCTCCCCCTTATTAAACGTCTAATATTTTTACGGTTGTCTCGACGGTTCCCACATGTCCGTCCCTGTAGCGGACCTGGCCTTTTACCCTAAGCTCCGCCTTATTCTCATACATGGCATCAATTAGATCCTTATATTGCTTAAACACGAATTTCCGTCTCACTTTCCCCGTCCTGGTCAATTCTTCGTCGTCCGCATCCAGGAGTTTGTAAAGGAGGATGAATTTTACAAGCTGCATCGGCTTTGGCAGTTGGGTATTTACTTCGCGTATCTCTCCCCTGATCAGTTCTTCCACGGCAGGCTGCTGTGAAAGGTCGGTGTAAGTGGTATAAGGAATCTTTCTGTCCTCGGCCCAGTTCCCTACGTTGCCGAAGTCGATATTGATAAATGCGGTCAGATAAGGCTGGCCCTCTCCCCATATGACTGCTTCCTTTATGTAAGGACTGAATTTCAACCTCGTCTCGACAAAGTCGGGTGAGAAGGCTTCCCCTTCTCTTGTGCGCATGATATCTTCTTTGCGGCCGATAATCAGCAGGTGACCGTCTTCATCCAGATAGCCGGCGTCTCCGGTGTAGAACCAGTCGTCTTTGAGGGCCTCGGCAGTGGCCTCAGGGTTTTCATAATAGCCCTTGAAAATGGATCTGCTTTTTACGAGGACCTCCTGATCCTCCGTGATCCTTACCTCGGTGCGCGGGAGGCACTTGCCCACTGTCTCGGGCTTTACCTCATCGTCGGGCTGGACCTGGAAGATGCCCCCGGCCTCCGTTAGTCCATAACATTGCTTCAGATTAAGTCCATTGGCCCTGAAAAAACGGATAACATCCGGACTGATTGGATGCCCGCCGGTATAGGCCCCCCGGAAGTTAAGACATCCCACGCGGTCCATAAGGGGCCGGGAGATGATCCGTGTTGCCAGCCACCTCAGTAACCGCAGGCTTGCGGGGACCGGTTTTTTTTCGGATTCCAGATCCACCACCGCTCCCCCTATTTTCTGAGAGAGGTTATAGAGGTATCGCTTGGCAAATCCGGCGTCGCTGATTTTCACCCTGATCTTGGAGGCCAGGTCCTCCCAGAATCTGGATGAAGTGATTATGACGCTTGGGCCTATCTCCCTGAAGTCCTCCACCGCAGTCTCAAATGTCTCCGGGAAATTCATGGTCATGCCGCCCGCAAGTGTGATGCCAACCCCCCATAATTGATCCACTATCCAGGCCGTGGGCGTTATGGAAATCCAGTTGTCCCCGATGCCTATCGGTGCGGTCTCAAGCCATTTTCGGGACATCTCGGTGAAATTCTCATAGCTCAACATGACGAGCTTGGGCTCGCCAGTGGTCCCCGAGGTCATGAGCATCAGGGCAACATCGTCCGGCTTTCCCTCCCACAGCTCCTTTATGAAGAACTCCGGCTGCTCCCTGTCGAGCTCTTCTCCAAGCTCAAGTAACTGGGCGAAGCTGATAAGCCAAGGATCGTCTCTGTACGCTCTCATTCCTGTGGGGTCGATATATATCACCCTTCGCACATGAGGGAGTTCTTCCCGACAAGAGAGCACTTTGTCCACCTGCTCTTGGTCCTGGACAAAGACGTAGGCCGCCCTGAACCGATTAAGGCCCTGTTGCTGCTCTTTGGCTACCGCCGAGGTGAACAGTGGGACTGCTACGGCCCCGATCGACTGCAATCCCAGTTCGGCAAAAAGCCATTCCGGGTGATTGTCAAGGATCAGCCCCACGTTCTCCCCTCTCTTTAAGCCCAGTGAGGCCAGCCCCAAGGCAACCAGCTTCATGTAATTGAAATATTCCTTCCAATTGAAGGTTTGCCATATCCCATATGCCTTTTCCCGGATGGCGGTTTTATCGGAGCCCAGGCGCTCTGCCTGCCTGGAGAGAATCTGGGGAAAGGTATATTCGCACATGGACTCCAAGGTATCGTTATCAATACGGTCTATCTTAAGATCGTTCGGGCTCATCTCCATTTATCGACTCTCTGCTTTAATCAATGGTGGAGGTGTCTCCGAGGTAGGCTTTTATTACTTGAGGGTGATTTTGAATGAAATCAGGGGAACCTTCTGCCAGCTTGACCCCGAAGTCAAGAACCATAATCCGCTTTGAGATACTCATTACAACGGACATGTCGTGTTCCACGAGAATCATGGTCTGATTCCATGCCTCATTCAATTCCAGGAGGAACCGGACCATATCCTCCTTTTCCTCCAGTGTCATCCCTGCGAAGGGCTCATCGAGTACCAGTAGCTTGGGTTCCAATGCCAGAGCCCGGCCCAGCTCCACGCGTTTGCGCATGCCGTAAGGCAGGGAGCCCACGAGCTTTTTCCGAAGCGATTGCATCTCCAGAAAGTCAATGAGCTCTTCCAGGACTTCTCGGTGTCGAACTTCTTCGTCTTTAACCGATTTTGTAAAGACAGACGCCTTGCCCACGTTATAGCTGCAGTGGATGTGGCGGGCCAGCATCATATTGGAAAGCACGGTCATGCCGGGGAAAAGCTCGATGTTCTGGTAGGTCCTTCCTATGCCGATTTTAGTGAGATGATGTGTGGGCAGATTGGTTATCTCTTTATCGTTGAAGAAGATTTGCCCTTCCTGGGGCTTGTAATAACCGGTGATGCAGTTGAGAAGGCTGGTCTTCCCTGCCCCGTTGGGACCAATTATGGCAACCAGCTCTCCGGTATTCACCGAGAAGTTGATCTTATTGAGGGCGGTGATGCCCCCGAATTTCAATGTTAGATTCTTCACCTCCAGCTCCGCCCGCTTGTCTTCGGGGCGGGCGGAGGCGAAGATACTCGGTTCACCGCGAAAGGCTTTCATCTCAAGATCTTGACTTTCTCTTTGCCGGGTCCCCAGAAATTGGTGAGCGGCGTATAGGTTCCATTTTCATTTATCTTTACGATCCTTGCCTTCCACGAGCCGCTGTGGTCCGTATTGGTATAAGTGAGGTTGGGGAAAAGCCCCCCGAAGTCCTCATTGCGGAATGTCTGCAAGGCCTGATTAATCGTCTGGCTGTTGACTTCTCCGAATTTTTCGTTCGCCCTCTGGAAGGCCCTCTCCATGATCATGGCAACCACCACGCCTTCCCAGTAGGAGGCATCAAAAGATGTCACGGTCTTATACTTCTTCCACAGCTCTTGCATAGCTTTCATCCCCGGTGTGCCGTCTACAGGCAGGCCGCCTGGGAACTGCATATGCATGCGATTGCGGATCAGACCTTTTCCGCGTTTGAAAAAGTCCGGGTCTGTGGATGTCCAGGTTCCGAAGAACGGAACATCATACTTGATACGATCAGCGGATTGCAGAGCCATAAGGATGGCCGAAGGGAGACACTGCATAAAGATGTATTCAGCCCCCTTCTGTTTGAGCCTGAGCAGTTCCGTGTTGAGATCAAGAGTCTTGGGAGGAAACTGTTCGATAGCAACAATATTTACGTTGTGCTTCTCAGCATATTCCTTGCTGGCCGCATGAATGGACTTCCCATATGCATTGTTATAGGTCAGGAGGCCCACTTTGGGCGCTGAAGCTCCCTTGTGGATATTTTTGATATACTCCAGCACAGCATAGCTGTCCATGATATAACTTCCATAGGGAAGGTAGGCATAGTCCACAGGTGGTTTAAGGATTCCCTGGTAGGTGGAGAAATTGATGTTGGGGACCTTGTACTTCTGGATAATAGGTTTGCACATGATGCCCGATCCGGCATCCCAGGTTGCAGTAATATCCATCTTATCCTCAGTACAGAATTTCTTGATGAATTTAATGGCCTCAGGAACCTTGTAGGCATGGTCGACTATGGTCAGGTTGATTTTGTTACCCCCTATGCCGCCCTTTACCTCATTAACGTAACGCATGTAGTCTTTCATTCCCTTGGCATGGAACTGGCCCCAGGTGGAGGCGGGCCCTGTCAGGTTGATAACCGCCCCGACTTTGATCTCTTTGGCACATACTGCGTTCATGGAACCCAAAGTGATCAAGCCCATCGCAACCACTGAGACTACTGCCAAAATCAAGAACTTACGCATGGTCTCCCTCCTTTGAAAATGGTTAGTTCTTATTACCCACAAGCCTTAATTCTTCCCTATATAATATCACCAACCTTTCTGTTTGTGAAATATTAAGTGAACGCCGTGAATTTATTTTACTTTTTAACATCTTGTCAAGGGAAATCGTCCGCGGACTTCCGCGGGAGACTCATGTAAAGATGCCTTGTCAAGGCGGGGTGTCGTAAGAGGTCGGACATGCTCTTTATGGATGATACGTTTACAATTTAACTGCAATTTAGCTTTAAAGTAGCTATTGTATGACCACATGAGGCCTGTCAAGAAAAAACCATAAAACCCTTGACATGCCCGGGACAGGGTGCTATCAAGCCTGTGAATGAATAGTCATTCACCAAAGGACTGTCATCATGGGTAAGCGGAAAAACAGTGAAAAATATCACAGGATAATAGAGGCTGCCACCAAGATATTCGCGGACAAGGGATTCTATCAGACAAAAATTTCCGAGATTGCCAGGGAGGCGGGGGTGGCCGATGGAACCATCTATATCTACTTTGAAAACAAGGATGACATACTGATATCGCTCTTTGAGGAGCGGATGAAGGAAGTGCTCGATAATATGAGGGAGCAGGTCTCCAAAGAAGGAGATCCCGTAAAAAAACTGGAGACATTTGCTCTGGCCCACCTGCGCCTGGTGGAACAGAATAAGAGCATGGCGGAGATCATCCAGGTGGAATTGCGACAGAGCAGTAAATTCATGAAAGAGTATAAGAATGAGCAATTCCTCGAGTATCTCGAACTGATAGCGGAGATTATTCGCCAGGGGCAGAGAAAAGGAATATTCAGGAAGGATATTATCCCGGGTGTTGCCAAGAGGGCGTTTTTCGGCGCCTTGGACGAGATGTCCCGATTCTGGGTATTGTCAAGCCGCAAGCAATATGATATTAGTACCGCTGCCAGGCAGATCAGCGGTTATTTTTTGACGGGCATAAAGGCCTGATTGAAAAGTGTGAGTCCAAAGAGACTCAAAATCTTTCCTGCGGGGTGAAAGGAGGACAATAAAGTGAATATCGTGGTTTGTATAAAGCAGGTTCCAGACACAGAGACCCAGATCAAGATCGCTTCGGACAACAAGTCCATTGTGACGGACGATATCAAATGGGTCATGAACCCTTATGATGAGTTCGGCGTGGAGGAGGCCCTTCGTCTGAAAGAGAAGTTCGGAGGGGAGGTTACCGTGGTTGGGTTGGGCCCCAAGAGGGTGACCGAATCCCTGCGGACCGCGCTGGCTATGGGCGCTGACAAGGCGGTCCTGATCACCGATGACGCCCTGGAGGGCAGTGATTCCCTTGCCGTTGCCAAGGCCCTTGCGGCAGCCATCAAGGATTTGGAATATGACCTGATCTTCACTGGCCAGAGGGGCGTGGATGACGATATGGGAGTTGCGGGAGCCTCGCTGGCGGAACTGCTGGGGATTCCCCATGTGGCCCTGGCAGTGAAAGTGGAGGTGGCGGAAGACGGTAAATCCGTAAAGGTGCACAGGCCCGTGGAAGGCCAGACCCTGGTCATCGAGTCCGGTCTGCCCGTGCTGATCACCGCACAGAAAGGTTTGAACGAACCCAGATACGCCTCTTTGCCGGGCATAATGAAAGCGAAAAAGAAACCTTTGGATGAAAAAAGCCTCTCGGACCTGGGGCTGGACAGTGCGCAATTCGGGCAGGAGGGCAGGAAGGTGAAGGTGTTGGAGTTGACCCCGCCTCCTGAAAGGGCCGCCGGAAAGATCGTGGAGGGGGAGACCCCTCAGGAAAAGGCGGCGGAGCTGGCCAGACTGCTCCATGAAGAGGCCAAAGTCATATAGACGATGACCTACGAGAGCCCTGATGTGAAAGCATCCAATTATAACATGATCAAAATCCAATAAAAGCAAGGAGAAGATAGAAATGGCGCAGGGAGTTTGGACCATAGTTGAGCAAAGAGAGGGTGAAATCCGGAAAATCAGTTATGAAATAATAAGCGAAGGGAGGAGGCTCGCGGATGCGCTCGGTCAGGAGCTCACCGCGGTCCTGCTGGGCGCCGGTATCAAGGAAAAGGCGGCCGGGCTCGGACACTACGGGGCCGACAAGGTGATGGTTGCGGATGATCCCAGGCTGGATCCTTATACCACGGACGCCTATGTGGCCGTTATCTCCCAGCTCGTAAAGGCCGGTGAACCCGCCCTGTTGTTGGTGGGCGCCTCAGTGCAAGGCAAGGACCTTGCGGCCAGGTTGTCGGCAAATCTCGATGTTGGAATGGCCCAGGACTGCACGGCATTCGCCATAGAAGATGGAAATCTGGTGGCCATTCGGCCCATATATGCCGGCAAGGCCTATGCCAAGGTCACGTTCGAAAACAGCCGGCCCCAGATGGCAACGGCCAGGCCCAATGTGATGGCCATCAATGAGCCGGATACCTCGAAGTCGGCCGAAGTGATCGATGCCTCATTCACTCTGGAAGACAGCGCCTTGAAGACCAAGGTGGCCGAGGTGATCAAAGACGAGAGCGGGAAGGTGGATCTTACGGAGGCGGACAAGATAGTTTCTGGCGGAAGGGGCATGAAAGGCCCTGAAAATTACAAGATCCTTGAAGAGCTGGCCGACCTTATAGGCGCCAGCGTGGGGGCATCGCGATCGGCAGTGGATGCCGGGTGGAGGCCCCATTCGGACCAGGTGGGGCAGACGGGAAAGGTGGTCTCCCCAAATCTCTATATTGCCTGTGGCATCTCCGGAGCGATACAGCATCTGGCGGGTATGAGCACGTCCAAGGTGATCGTTGCCATCAACAAGGATCCAGACGCTCCCATATTCCAGAAGGCCGATTACGGAGTGGTAGCGGACCTTTTTGACGTGGTCCCTGCACTAACAGAGGAAGTGAAAAAGTATCTGGAGGGTTGAGAAAGAAGGGCGGACGGACGCGGCCCGTATCCCCTGAAGCGACTGCCATAAGATAAAGTAAAAGGGCGCGGATCCGAAAGAGATCTTGCGCCCTTTATGTTTGTGGGATCATACGAGTTCCAAAAATTGCTCCAGAGTGAGCGCCTCCAGCTCCTTTCGTAGCTCTTCATCGGTCACAGGGGCTGGGTCGGGATCCGGCGGACTCCCTGGACCCAGAAGTGCCTTAAGTGTCGCAGGACCCGGATCGTCAAGCCATTCAATGATTTTGACGGCAGGTTTTCGAATCTCCTCGAGCTCCCGCCACATGGCCAGGGCTATCTCCTTCGGCTCACCCGAGGCAAGGTGGGGTGCTGTGAAAAACCGGTCCAGTATAACTGCAAGTGGCACCTCAATCTCCTTCTCAATGAGGTATTGAAGTTTTTCAAGGTATGCGCGCTGGAATAGAACCTTGTCCATCTTGTCCCTTTGGAGCTCCTTTTTCAGCAGAACCCCATACTTGAGCCTCAAGTCCCTGTATCTTCTCAGAGGCTCGGGGATCCATGGCCTTGACTCAAGTTTTTCCTCCAAGAAAGGCCTCTCCGACCGGTCTTTTTCCATGAAGGGCTGAAGTTTTGGCTCAACAGGAGAAGGCCCTTCCAGGATCTGTATCCGCATACCGGGCCTCAGGGCATGGAATTCTCCCTGCTCGGTGATGATGCCCACCTCATGGTGTCCGCACGCATGACATCGCCTTGAAGAGACGGTGCCGATGATCGGCCTATTTACTTTTGTTCCCACTTCTCAATTTTCCTCTGGGGTCCTTCGCTTCACTTTGGGTACCGGCATGGGCAGGTCGCGGGGTTAGCGCAAGACAGACTGGATCCCCCATGCCGGTCGGGGTCAACGCATCAGTCCGGGCAGGAAGAGGGCGATCTGGGGAAAAATCAAGAGAATCAGATTGCAGATGAGAAGCGCTGCAAGCATGGGAAGGACCCCTCTGAATATGGCTTCTAACGGAACATCTTTAGCAACGCCGTAAACCACATAGACGTTGACCCCCACAGGGGGTGTGATCACGCCCATCTCTGTGATCAGCACAATCACGACCCCGAACCATATGGGATCATATCCCAGGGCCTGAGACACGGGGAAGAATATGGGGATGGTAAGCATGATCATGGCCAGGGCATCCATGAAGCAGCCACCAAAAAGGTAAACCATTATGATGACCCCCATAATAGCGGATTTGGGCAGGGGAAGGGTGGTGACCCAATCAGCTAACTGGAAAGGCACCCTGGTTACGGCCATGAAATGTCCGAATATGACTGCGCCGGTGACAATTACCATTACCATGCAACTGATCCGCGTGGTGTCGGCAAGGGACTTAACGAACCCTTCCCATGAGAGCTGTTTTCGTATGATGGCCAGTAACAACGTGAGGAACGCCCCTGCAGCGGCCGCTTCTGTAGGAGTGAAGATCCCGAAGAAGATGCCGCCCATGACCAGAGCGAAGATAACCAATGTTTCCAGCACTCCCGCAAAGGATCTGATTTTTTCCTTTAAAGAGGTCTTTGGTCCGGGAGGGGCAAGGGCTGGGTTTTTAAGGACCCTCAGATAGATGGTCATCAGGAACAGGAAAGAGAGAAGTATGCCGGGGAGAATCCCTGCGGCGAAGAGCTTGCCGATGGATTGCTCGGTCAGTATCCCGTAGACAATGAAGATGACGCTGGGCGGGATCAGAATACCGAGGCTCCCCGCAGCCGCTACCGTGCCGGTGGCGAGGCTCATGTCGTAATTGTATCGCTTCATTTCTGGCAGTGTAACGGTGGCCATGGTGGCTGCCGTGGCATTGGTGGAACCGGAGATGGCCGAAAACCCGGCGCAGGCTCCTACCGTGGCCATGGCAAGACCGCCTTTGCGGCTGCCCAGGAATACGTAAGCGGAGTCGTAAAGCCTTCGGCTGATGCCGGAGTGAAAGGCGATCTGACCCATGAAGACGAAAAGGGGGATTACAGTCAGGCCATAAGAGGAAAACACCTCGAAGACGTCTCTTGCAAGCAGGCTGAGGCCGGGTGCCAGTCCACGGACATAGCTGAACCCTACAAAGCCGAGGAACCCCATTACAAAACCTACCGGCATGTTTGAGAACAGGAGGATGACTAAGACGATGATTCCTATGATGCCTATTGCGGTTAAGCTCATTTGCCGAATACCTTGACGATGTTATTGGACAGGTCCACCAACAAAACGAGACACACAGCAGCCGAGGCAAAAGCTATCCCGTATACGAAGGGATAAAAAGGGAGTTGAAGAGTAAGGGATACCTCCCCCGTGGTCCGTAGTTGATTTGCGTACAGGACCGACTGCCAGGCTATAAGGGCAAACAGGATGAACCCGGAGGAATCTGTTATGGTGCCAATTATGGCTTGAATTCTCTTGGGAAGAAGCCGCACGATCAGGCTTACCGAGACATGCCCCTTTTCCACAGAGGTATGGGCCATGGCAAAGGCCACCGCAACCGCCCCGAGAAAGCACACCAGCTCATAGGTCCCGGGGATGGGTTTGAACGGTGAAAGAAAGGCCAGGTGATATCTATGATAGAAGGTTACTCCGAGGCGCAGGATTACGTCGGCACATGTAAGCAGCATCATGGCCACAATGGCAATCCCCGCAATCCAGTAAAGGATTTTTGCCAGCTCTTTTGAGGCTTTCTCCAAAAGCTTCATCTTTCCACTACCTCGTCAATCCCTGTCGTTCCCTTCCAGGCATCGAGCGCACAACGGAAAGGTTTTGTACCTGGGGCCGGCCTTGCTCAGGACCCCGCTTTATTCACCGCACTGTTCGCCTTTAAACAAGAGGTAGCGAATCGCCCTTTAAAATGGTACCTTCTCTTGGGTTGAGAGCTCTTTATCACATTAGAAAGAAGAAAGTCAATGAAGACTGTTAGCAGACGATTGAAAAGGTTTTTTGTCTTGACATGGTTTGTTTCTTAAGCTAATTGCAAATACGTGAAGAAAGGCATAAACAGGGTTAAGGAGGTTATTGTAACGACGGATTAATTTATTTAACGGTATTTTGAAAAGGAGGATGGCTATGAAAGGCAGAGGACATGTGCTGGTTTTTTTTCTTGTAATCGCCGTTGGAATGATGTTCGGGTTTGCTCCCCAGGCCGCCCAGGCCAAGGCTATCGAGTTGAGCTATGCCAATTTTTTCCCGCCCAGTCACATACAGGCCAAGTTGGGTCAGTCCTGGGCCAAAGAGATTGAAAAGCGCACAAACGGAAAGGTCAAGATTACTTACTACCCTGGGGGTTCCTTACTTAAGGGACCAAAGGTCTATGATGGCATTGTCAATGGCATCGCGGATATCGGGATGTCTGTCTTGGCTTACAGCCGGGGCCGGTTCCTGGCCATGGCGGCTTTTGATCTTCCCTTGGGGTATCCCAATGGCAAGGTTGCGACCCGGGTGGTGAATGACTTCTATAAAAAATTCAAGCCCAAAGAGCTTTCAGATGTAAAGATGCTCTATGTTTTTGGCCATGGACCCGGAATCCTCCACACCAAGAAGCCTGTTTATAAAATCGAAGACATAAAAGGCCTGAAAATCCGCGCCACCGGCAATAGCGCCAAGGTGGCCCAGGCCTTGGGGGCGGTCCCGGTGGCCATGAGCCAGGGGCACGCCTATGAAGCCCTTCAGAAGGGCGTGGTGGATGGCACATTTGCCCCTATAGAGGTCTTGAAGGGATGGAAGCAGGCAGAAGTGATCAAGTATACGACCGAATGTTACAGCATTGCATATTCGACCGGGTTTTTCGTGGCCATGAACCTCCAGAAGTGGAATGCCCTGCCAAAGGATGTGCAGAAGGTCTTTGAAGAGGTGAGCGAGGAATGGATTCCCAAGACCGGCGCGGCATGGGATTCCAGTGACGCGGAAGGTCGAAAGTTCACCCTGAGCCTGGGAAATAAGATTATCCCCTTGTCCAAAGAGGAAAGCGCCCGCTGGGCCAAGGCTATAACGTCGGTTATCGCAAATTATGAAAAGAAGGCGGAGGCCAAAGGCTTGCCCGGGAAGGATTACGTGAAATTCCTCCAAAACGGCATCAAGAAATACAGCAAGTAGCGTATAATTGAACGCCGATTTTAAGAAGAGGGGTTGCGGTCTTCACACACCTGAAGGCGTAATCCCTCTTCCTGTTTCCTGCATCAGGGCTTTAGGGTTTAGATTTTTTCAAGGATTCGCCTTTTCAATTCCCTCTTAAGGATCTTGCCCGCGCTGCTTCTGGGAAATTCGGATACCTGGATAAACTCCTTGGGCACCTTGTAGGGAGAGAGCGCTGATTTGAGGAAAGCCTTCAGCTCGGCCTGGTCTAAGGATGTGTTCTCCTTGGGGATGATGACCGCCGTCACCCTTTCACCATATACCATGTCCGGCAGGCCGATCACAGCGCATTCCTGGACCTCCGGCCGGGTATAGAGGAGCTCCTCGATTTCTCTGGGATAAACATTTTCTCCACCCGTAATGATCATGTCTTTCAGCCGATCCACTATATAGAGGTAACCATTGTCGTCAAAGAGACCGATATCCCCGCTCCGGAACCACTCACCCCGGAAAGCGGCCTTCGTGTCTTCGGGCCTGTTCAGGTATCCTTTCATGATATTGGGCCCCCTGATGCAGATCTCCCCTTCGTCGCCGGGGCTCAGCCTGTTTCCCTCCAGGTCCCTGATTTGCACTTCTACGGTATTGACCGGTGTGCCTACTGATCCGATTATGTGGCGATAATAATGATTGTAGGTGACCATGGAGGCGCTCTCGGTCATGCCGTAAGCCTCATGGATCTCAAGCCCCGTTCGGTTTTTCCACTCGCGCACCAATTCTGCGGCCATACTGGCTGCAGCAGAGAAGGCATATCTGAGGGACCCCAGCCTTTCTTTCAGATCTTTCTGGGCCAAGAGATGGACATAAATGGTGGGTACCCCATAAAATTTGGTCACCCGTTTCCTTTCTATGGCATGGAGGGCCTTTTCAAGGTCAAATGAGGGTTGGAGGATCACCGAACCCCCGCTGTAGATGGTGGAGTTCACGATGTGGATCTGCGCGAACACATGATTCAAAGGCAGAAAGCACAGGGCGCGGTCGGCAGGGGTTGATCTTTCCTGGTAGGCTACGTTATGAATCGATGTCATGAGGTTTTCATGGCTCAGCATGACTCCCTTTGGCTCACCCGTAGTACCTCCTGTATAAAGGATGGCGGCCGTACTTTCTCTCTCCCTTTCTTTGGCCCTGAAGGCCGGGGTGCCCAACCGCACGAGATCCTCAAAGGAAAGATCTCCGCTCTGGCTCACTATCTTTTCCAGGCCGGGGTAGCGGTCTCTTTCTCTTAGGTCGTCCAGTTTTTCATCTGCGGTGAAGAGGATTCTCGGTTGAGCATCTTCCATGATCCGGGTCAATTCCTTTTTGGTAAGGAGATTGGATAGGGTTATTGCAATGGCGCCGGCCTTCAGGGCTCCATAGTAAAAGAAAAGCCAATGGCAGGAGTTGGGCGCACACAGGACCACATGGTCACCGGGTCTGACGCCCAGGCTGGTGAGTGCTGCGCCCACACGGCTTGCGGTCTCATTGAATTCCCTGAAACTGACCTCCCGGTCTTCTTCAATGAGGGCAGGGCGGTCAGGGAAGTAAAAGGCCGTATATTCAAGGTTCCTTGCTATGTTCATGCCGTGTCTCCTGCGGGTGACCTGTTTGTCCTACAAATTGATGGGTTTTGCAAGATGGGGCTTTGCCTTTAAGATCAATCAGTCATATATTTTGCGTTTCCTCCTTTCTTCTATCTACGACCCTTTTCGCCTTCCCCTCGTAACGAGGAAGGGCGAAGGGTTCCTTTATCTCGATTTGTGGGCTTATTCCCGCGCGTGCCTGGATATGGGAGGAGATCTCTTTTTTGATCCTTTTGAGTTCTTCTTCCTTTTCCCACGAGGCAGGATCGGCTTCTACCATAATAAGAAGGGTTTCCAGGGTGTCCGGAGGTTGATCGATGACGATCTGCCACCCCCCTCCTACCCCCCGGACCCGGCTCAAGATCTCTTCAATCTGTGAGGGAAAGACCAGGGTCCCCCTGACCTTGAGGACATCATCTGACCTACCGGTTACGTGATGGATTAAAGGATGGGCCTCCCTTCCGCAGGCACACCCGTATGGCTCCGATGCCATGCCTGATATGTCCCTTGTCCGCCAGCGAATCAGGGGATTGGATTCCCTTGTGAGCGTCGTAAAGACCAGCTCCCCCCTTTCGCCGGGCTCAAGCCGTTCCCCTGTTTCCGGGTCAATGACCTCCACAAAATAATGGTCTCCCAGTATGTGAAGCAGATTGCTTTTCACTGTATGTGAGCAGCTAAAGGCCACGCAGGCGCCACCTAATTCTGAGAGCCCATAGGTCTCATGATAGAGAAAGCCCGGAGGGAGACTGGCCTCCAATTTCCTTCGAAATGAGGGGGCGGCCACTTCTCCTCCGAAATCCCCAGTCCTCAAGGCCCAATCTTTGCGAGGATCAATGCCGTGCTTGCACGCTTCATTGATGAGGTATCCAAGAAAGGTGGGCGTACAGCAGATCACCGTATGCTTCATATCTTTCAGCCACTGGATGGCGGCCATCGTTCTCCCGGGACCAGCGGGAAAAAGGCTGGCTCCCACCGCCTTTGCCGCCCTTTCCATGCACACCCCGCCCAGAAAGAGCCCATATCCGTAACACTGGTAGACCATGTCTTCTTTACCTATACCAAAGCTTTTCCAGATTCTTCCCATTTGATTCAGGAGGGTGACGTCCCAGTCTTTTTCGGTAAATCCGATGAGGGTCGGAACCCCTGTGGTCCCGGAAGACGCAGCAAACCGGTGGATCCGTTCAACGGGGACTCCAAGAAAACCATAAGGATACTGAGCCCGAAGGTCTTTCTTTTCAGTGAAAGGAACGATGACCAGGTCATCGGTGGTGCGGATATGTTTTGGCTTGATCCCGTTCTTATCGAACAGTGCCTTATAATAAGGAATAGTATCGTAACACCTTTGCACAAGGTCTCTGAGTCTTTCGTTTTGCAGAGTCCGAAGGGCCTTCAGGGAAATGGTATCCATCTCTTTATCAAAATATTCCATTGTGGCTCCTTTCGATTGAAAACATGAGGAGTCGTGAGTCCATTTGTTCCGACCATGGTTCAGTCAAAGAGAGATTCAATGGTATCCAAGATCTCTTGTTTTGTGGTTCCAGGCGTAAAAATGGCATCCGCACCTCGGGCTTTCAGGTCCTGCACATCATCTGGAGGTATCACACCTCCCACCACTACTTTGACCTGTTTCATGCCCATCTCATTTAATTTCCTGATTAATGCATCGGTATAGTAGAGGTGCTCGCCTCCCAGGAAGCTGATCCCTACTGCATCAGCATCTTCTTCGGCAGCAATCTGAGCGATACGCTCCGGTGTGTTGTACAGCCCTGCGTAGATTATTTCGTAGCCACCCTCCATCAGCCACTTGGCAATGATTCTCAGCCCATTATCGTGGGCGTCTAACCCCATCTTGCCCACTATCAGTCTTTTCCTTTTGATCATGGTATCACTTCTCCCTGATGAACATAGTCATTCCTATACTTTAACCTATCCGCCATCGCTCTATATGAGCTTGTAAGATTAGTCTTAATTTCCTCGAACTAAAATGGATCTCAGATCTCTAAAAAGATCAGCTCTCTATCAACTTGGGATTTTAAAATCTGTAGCCCTTCTTAGGGCATCACATATCTCCTGGAGTGTCGCCCTGGCTTCAACAGCTTTCATAATCGACTCAAAGAGGTTTTCTTCCGGTCTTTGTCGCACCAAATCCTGCAGATCATGTAAGGCCCTTTTCACCGTTTCAGTATCGCGGTGTTTCTTGTAGTCTTGGGCATAACGAACCCTTTCTTCCTGCATGTCAGAAGAATGCCTGAAAATGTTAATCTTGACCTGTTCATCCTCCTCCCTGAAGATATTGACGCCTACCACAGGCTGTTGTCCGGTTTCAATCGCTTCAGCCATTTTGTACCGGGCCTGATTGATTTGTTCTTCCACCCACCCGTCCTTGAAGCATTGAATAAATCCTCCCTTGTCCTCGATAATCTTCATCAGATCCAAGATTTCTTCTTCCAGTTGGTCAGTGAGCGATTCCACCAAATAGGAGCCTCCAAGCGGATCAACCGAATTCACCACTTTGGTTTCATAGGCAATAATCTGTTGCGTGCGTATGGAAAGCTTATGGCTCTCCTCGGTAGGCAGGGAATAGGCCTCATCGTATCCTGTGGTGTGGATGGACTGAGTACCGGCCAGGACAGCGGCTAAAGTTTGAATGGTAGCCCGCACGATGTTGTTCAAGGGTTGCTGGGCTGTCAAGGGGAGTGCGGATGTCTGAATTGCGGTCCTGAACCACAGACTCCTCTCATTTTTGGCCCCAAAGGTCTCCCTGAGCATCCGGGCCCAGATCCGCCTCATGGCCCTCAACTTGGCTACCTCTTCGAAAAGATCGATATGGGCGGCGCAGAAAAAAGCCATTCGATGGGCAAAGCGGTCCACGTCAAGACCCCGGCCCATCAGTCTTCTGATGTAATCGGCGGCCAGAGAAATGGAAAAAGCCGCTTCCTGAACGGCATCAACTCCGGTTTCACGCACGTTGTATGCGTTGATATTGACAATGTTCCATCTGGGTACGCGCTGAACAATATACTCCATAACATCCAGGCCGATTTTCACAGTCAGGTCAATGGGAAAGAATGCGGTTACGGACTCGTATGTGGGTCCCACAAACTGGGTCAGTGCGCAGTTCATGATCGTTCCGATCAGCTTTTCCCATGGGATTCCCCTCTCCTTTGCCATCAAGAGGTATTGAGACATGATCACAGCGGAGCAGGGCGGTTGAACGATCAGGGTAGAGCTTACTCGGTCGAGGGGGATGTCTGCATACAGAGCTTCTATATCCTCGTAGGTACAAAGGGAGGTCCCTTGGAGGCCCACATCGGCCCGGGCCAGAGGATGATCGGGATCCAGGCCCAGTTTGGTTCCGATATCGGTGTCCATATTGATCCCTGTCTGACCGATTTTGAGAAGATACTTGATCCTTTCGTTGCTCTGCTCCGGTGTGCCGAATCCACTCTGTTGCCGCCTGGTCCAAAGCCGCCCCCTGTACATGTCCCTGTGAATGCCCCTGGTGAAGGGGTACTGGCCCGGGTCCGGCAGCTCTTTGTCCCAGTCGGATTTTCTATAAACCTCTTTGTATGCAAACCCGGATAAGCTATGGAAATGAGGAATTTTTTCGCCGTCGAGATAGATGAAATTTTTTTGATCCATACTTATTCCCCCTAAATGTGTCCGGAAATGTATTCACCCAGCCAATCTCCTGCTTTGCGTCATTTTAAACTCGTTAAAGCCTGTCAGAAATATGTCATGAATAATTTCAGAGAGTTCGCGAGGCGTGACCGTTCCCTTAGGGTCATACCAGGAATAGATCCAGTTACACATTCCAAAAAGGGTGAACGTTATTGCGGTCAGCTGTGCCTTTGGAATCGAATCGCGAGCGAGCTCTTTTAGGATTCCAACCACAATTTGATAATATTCTCGTTCCTTTTCAGCGATACTGCTGAAGTATTTGGCCGGAAGGCAATGGGCGTCATGAAGCAAGACCTTGGCCTGATGCAGATTTTTTGAGTAGAGTTCAATATGTCGTGAGATAACGAATTTGAGCTTGTCTCCACTATCCTCAATTTGCGATAGGCTTTGCTCCAGGTCTTCCAAAACCAAATCCATGTAAGTGGATAGCACAAAAAAAAGGACTTCGGTTTTACTCGGAAAATAATAGTACATTCCTCCTTTACTGATTTTTGCAGCGGCGGCTATTTCATCCATCGTTGTTTCCAGAAAACCCTTGCGGCTGAATAACTTTGCGGCCGCTTTCCCGATCCTCATCGCCTTTTCTGCAGACTTTCTATCCGCCCTTTGTGACTTTTTTACCATGCCACACCCCTCTTCAATAATAAACCGACTGGACGGATTTAAACCGACCGGTCAGACGAAATGTATTGAGATGAAGCGCCTTTGTCAAGAAAAAAATGAATCCTCTAGCATGCTCACAGGCACTCCGTCCTATCTGTGCTCCCTGTTAGTATGAAGTCGGTTTGCCTGTGGGTCTGGGTTGGGGGAGAAACGGATCAGCGCTAGGTTCAGGGCACTCATGTGGCATGAAATCTCATGTCTTTTTGATTCCAAAGAAATTGATTCCTCTTGGGGAAAATGATCAGAAAAGGAGGTATCCGCCTTTGTCCGGCTTGCGGCGAAACGCCGAGGAGTCCCGGAGATGGACTGTAAGGTCCATTATTTCGTTGACAAAGGGAGAGATTTTAATAAATTTATGAGACGGGAAAATCAAGGTTATGGCGGTGTAGCTCAGTTGGTCAGAGCATGCGGCTCATATCCGCAGAGTCACTGGTTCGAATCCAGTCACCGCCACCAGAAAAACATCGGCTCCGGCATTGACATTTCTGCCACTGGCCTTATCTTCTCCGTGATCCAGCCTGATAGTGTGTTTTATGGGAGAGTTTTTTTTCAAGGATCAGGACCTGATAACCGTCAGCCACGCCTTGGATATCGCTGAAGATGCCACAGGGAATTACTACAAGCTCCCCAGCGGGCAGTGGGGTAGATATCTCTATGACGTGAAGACTCAGGAGAGTCTGGGAACTGATCAAATATTCCCGGAGGCATTTGCGGTATTGAAAAAGGCTCAAAGGATTGTGGAGGATCTGGGGTCGAAAATAGGGGAGAAAGACTACTATTTTATTTGCCTCCATGATCGGCGAATTTTGGATGCCCTGCAAAGGGATAGAAAATTAGGGTTACTGGCCCTTTTGGTCTATATTTTCACGCATGAGCTGGTTCACATCGTGAGGTTCTGTAATTTCTTGCAGAGGTATGAAGCCTCGGAAGAAATGAAGGAACGGGAGGAGGGCCTTGTTCATGCAGCGACATTCAATATTCTCAGGGATGTTTCTCTTCCGAAATTGAATTATGTGCTTGAAGCTTACAAGGATCACAGGATTTGCCAAGTGGTCTTCTCGTAGCGTATGAGGGAGGTTGTTAGGCATGCCCATTTACGAGTATGAATGTGCAAAGTGCGGACATCGAATGGAGGT
>JAOZOW010000033.1 GCA_029933075.1 Deltaproteobacteria bacterium
CGATTTTGGACAGAAATGACCCAATGAGTAACATTTCATAATAGGCTTGCAAAGGGCAAGGTAGCCATTATATTAAACTACTATTATACTCAGGAAAGGGCGGTCCATGGAACCCGTATATCTTGAAGTGATTGCACCCATGCTTTCCAGCGTGGAGATGAATTGCCGCAGGTGCGGTCCTGTTTTTGATTATTTGGGCCTGAAGAATAGATACCGCAATGCCTGTGTTAACGAGTACCCCGATGACTGGAAGCAGGCCGTTGGCTATCTTTTGGATTGGATCAGAGAAGTCAGTTACCTTTACAGGCATCGTATCCGGATCAGGATCATTGATGCCTTTACTCCGCTGGGCATATGGAAGCAGTTGAGACACCGGGTTTATGGATTCCCGGCCTTTGTTGTGGATCGAAAACGCACCTATGTGGGTTGGGATCGTGTGGAACTTGAGGCGCTCATTGACGATCGCATCAGGCAAGGGGCATGACCCCTCCCCAGGTGACTCTTATCCAGGGGATCGAAAGGCTCACGCAGCGGCAAAAAGGGCGTCAGTGACCTTCCCGACCATGTCCAATCCCCTTACTTCTTTTTCGAAGAGCGGAATCTCCCCACGGATCTCCTTGAAGTATTGATCCATCTCCTCACGATACCGATCCTGCATTTTCAGTCGATTCCGTATGAATTCGGCCGTGTCTTCCGAGACCTGGCTCTTGTCGATTGCCTGATTGATGATCACGCCTCCAATGGGTATCCCAAAGTCCTCAAACCAGCCGATAAACCGACGAATCACTGCGATAGGGAGAGATTCAAGCAGCGTGACAAAGAAGAAAGCGCTTTTTTGATCATCCGTGAGGATGGCGCGCATCTGGTCGATCCGGTCCCGGAAGGTGGTGAGGTAATCCAGTAGGGGGTCCTCTTCTTCCTCCACTTTTTTCTTCCTGAAGGAAAGGCTCAAGCGCATACTTTTGGCTTCTTCTCGGCTCTGCATCATCTTGTCCACCCAGAGGGTGTACACTTTGGACATGCCCAGGAGTCTCCTGGCATTGGCGGTGGGCGCCGTGTCAAATACGTAAAACTCATATTTGTCTTCGAATATGATATTGATCATGTTTTCGAACATGGCGGATTCTTCAAAGGCGGGATTCATGGTGGCGGATTCGATAAATTCCTCCGCCTTGGTCGGGATGTCCGCAAATTTGAGAAACCAGCTTATTTTTTCTCGGATATCTTCTTTTGATTTTTCAATGGTTTCCCTCGTATCGATCTCCTGGACATAAAGGCTTTCGGTCCCCGGCATCTGCACGGCCTTTCCAAAGACGTCCATCTGGAAGAGGTTGGAGAGGCTATGGACCGGATTTGTGGAGGCAAGGAGGGTCCTTTTCCCCTGTTTGGCCATCCAAAGTGCCACAGCCGCGGCCACCACCGTCTTTCCTACACCCCCTTTCCCGCCGAAATAGATATAACGCATGTGGGGATGCTCTCTGAAAAAATCTGCCATAGAGCTTCTCATGACAATGTCTCCTCAAACATCACTTCCGCAAGTTTTTTGATGGTATCCAGACCTTTTATCTCGGAGTCAAATTCGGGCACCCTCGCCAATACCAGGGAGCCGAATTTTTCATTAATCACATCCAGCGCATGGGCCTGCATTTCAATACGATTTCTGAGGTACTCGGGAATTTTTTCGTCAAGCAGCCCTCGGCTGATGACGCGGTTTACCACATATCCCGCAAGGGGCACATCGTATTTGGCGAAAAGACCGGCAGCCTTTTCCGTATCAGCGATGATCATCTCCTCTGGTGTCAATACAAAGAAAAAGGCGGTTTTCTCGGTGTCCGTCATGATCTTGGATGAGGCGCCTATGCGGTTCTTTATGTACATCAACTCTTTGTAAATCTCGTCCTCTTCAGATACGTCTTCTCTCTGCATGGTGGCTATGGCCCTGTCATATTCACGCATCTGCTCCCTCAGACCGGTGATTTTTTCCAGCCAGGCATCATAGATGGAAGCCATGCTCAGATAGTAAAGGGCATGGCCGAGGGGGACCAGGTCGTAGATATAATAATCAAAGTCGCCTTTGACTACGATATCCACCACTGCATCAAAGATAGCGCTTTCTTCCATTGCAGGTTCCGCAGACGAGGCCCTGATGTAGCTTTCAATTTCTTCGGGGATCTTTTCCATGCCATACATAGAGATGATCTTTTGACGGATCTCTTCCTGGTAGTCACGGATTCGTTTGTCTGCATCAACCTCGCAGGCATAGAGATTGGGAATAATTTCTATGTTCCCTTTCCCGAATATATCCCTTTCAAAGATGTCACTTAGTGAGGCCTGGGGGTCCACGGAAAACACAAGTACCCTTTTCCCTTTTTTTGCCAGGTAGTAGGCGGTGGCAGCTGAAAATGTTGTCTTACCCAATCCCCCTTTTCCACCAAACATAATGTACTGTCTGTTGGGATACTTTTCAAAGATTGTAGCGAGAGACATGACACCTCCTTTTAGTCAACAATCAAGCGCCTATGTAATGGCCCCCATCCACGAGCCACGCCAGAAGCCAATATTACGGGTGCGGGCTCAGTACATGCTCTCCACAAAATCCTTTTCTCTCAACATCCGTCGTTTCCAGGTGGTGATCTGGGGAACCACATGTGGGAGCAAGCGGAGAGAATAGTAAGGTGGCAGAATAGGGATACCGAGCATATCTCCCATGGTAATAAGAATGAAAAGATGCTCCATACTGGATCGAGTCTTGAGGGCATGTCTCGCCATTCCGTGCGTGGCCATGCCGTAAGTGAAATCTCTCAGGAACCCTACAATACCCCCGGACTTCTTTTTTTTCTCATTTTTTTTCTTTGCCATGATGAAATCCCTGTCCAATGGTCAATGGTTATTTTTTACCTTTGCATAACCCGCCCCTCCTCCGGGGCAAAGGGCCTTATTAATCCGAAACATAATCGAAAAAATCTTTCTCCTTCAGGATGCTCCTTTTCCAAGGTTCAAATCTTGGAACATAATATGGGATCAGCCTCAGATGATAGAAATTGAAAAGATGAGGGAACCCAATGGTCTTTCCAAACAGGGAGAACATGAAAAATTCGTCCAGCTGCCTCCTTTGGTTATAAAGGCCACTGATCATATTGTAAAGGAAGATACCTTTGAGGTAATCTTTGACGCTCTGTATGATTGAGGCGAACAATCGTTTCATTTCCTCCCAAATATGCGGGGATATACGCCCAGGGGGGCATCACTAACGCCCCCGGCGTATATCCCCACTCTGTATCGGTTCTTCCAGTTGCTTCTCTTATGCCTCTGCCTTGGCTGCCTCTGCGGGTTCACCGGCTTCGCCGCTCTTGAGCCTCTTGAAAGCCTTCCAGCCGTCATAAGCGAGAATCAGTGCCAGTATGATGAGAAGAATGGCAACCGCCGCAGCAAACAGATTCCCAAACACCTTTTTCCCTGCCATGGCTGCCGGTATGAGCTTGAAGAAAGAGGTGTAAAACAGGGCGCATACCGTTGTTACATACATGAAAAACATGGGATACATGGCATAGTTGTAAGGCTTGGCCTTTTGAACGAGGTACAGGGTGACGAGGAGAAGCGCGAACCCTGCCATGAGTTGGTTGGCTCCCCCGAAAAGCACCCATACGTAAAGCCATGTCCCGGTCTTGACCAGTACCCATGTGATTATCAGGGCCACGATCGTAGCCAGGTGCGGGTTTTTGGCAATGCCTATGGCATCGCCCAGGAGCTCAGCCGTGGCCACCTTCATGAAACGGAAGACCAGATTGACGATGGTCAGGGCGAGGATGATAATCATCATCCCTGCCAGGGCCTTGGCATAGCTGACCGGGAGGCCGATGGAGGTAATGGCGCCCCCAAGGCCGCCCACAAAGATACCCACCGGGTTCTTGAGATTTTTCACATATTCGGCCTTGTCGGCAAACGCCGTGGCACAAACGATTACAGCGATGATCGAGATTGTAAACTCGGCGAACATGGCGCCCCCCGCCACAGGCCTGACATCCAGTTCGTTCTCAATCTGTCTGGATGTAGCCGTGCTGGATACCAGGCTGTGCCATCCGGAAATGGCCCCACAGGCAATGGTGACAAAAAGGAGCGGCCACAGGGGCCCTATCTTGGTGCCCCATGCCGTAAAGGCGGGAAGAGTCATGGGTTTGTGTCCGATGAGAATCCCAATGACGCCCGCAATAATGCCGAAGTAGACCACATAAACCGATGAATAGTTGTACGGCTGGATGAAACGCCACACCGGGAGGATGGAGCTGAAATACCCGAATATCAGCACGCAGATCAGGACCAGGTTGTAAGAGAGCTTGATGTTCCACACGGTGCCCAGCCAAATGGAGAAGAAAATCAGCGCAATGGCAAGGATAGTAGTGACGATGATGTTTGTCTTGGCCTTATAGATCATATGTCCTACCAAAAAGGCTACCGCAATCACCACCAGCAGTGGAAATGGCAGGGCTGCATTATGGCTGATTCCCTTGGTGATCACATGGCCGAAAGCGCATGCGATAAGGAGCAGGTAAAAATAGACAAAGGTTAGGAGAATCTTCCTGGCCCGTGGGGATATCAGTTTGTAACCAAGCGCTCCAAATGTGTCCCCATCGTTCCTGATGGATACCATGGCGCTGGAAAAGTCCTGTACCCATCCGATAAAAAAGACTCCCAAGCCAAGCCAGAGCAAGGCAGGCACCCAGCCCCATTGAAGGGCCACAATAGGACCGATGATAGGAGCAGCCCCGGCAATGGAGTTGAGCTGGAAACCGAAGAGCACGTTTTTGTTAGTCGGCATGAAGTCCACGCCATCCATATACATTTTGGCCGGTGTAGCCCTGTTAGGGTCCACCTCAAAGACGCGCTTTGCCACGTGACTGGCATAGACCCAGTAGCCTAAAACGAGAATGACGACCCACCATAACAATACCCATAATGAGTTCATTGTTTTCCTCCTCAAAATTGAGCCAAAGGACTGAGCAACAGCACGTTTATGGAAAAATCAACTCCGTCCGCTGGAAGTTCGGCTAACCTTATG
The DNA here is from genome assembly GCA_029933075.1 of Deltaproteobacteria bacterium. Lineage (GTDB taxonomy): Bacteria > Desulfobacterota > DSM-4660 > Desulfatiglandales > Desulfatiglandaceae > JAOZOW01. Next base: position 5,057 of record JAOZOW010000033.1, read on the forward strand.
AGAGGCGATTCAGCTGGGGGTTCAGAAGCCTATGAAGAGGCGGCCTGAAAGAGGTGGAAACAGTGCTCGCGCAGGTACCAGAATGAGAGGTCACAGGTGTGGAGTTGATAGCCCGTTTGGTTAGGAAGATTGTTGTTCCATGGTTCGGTTACCAACTATGTTTAATAAGAGCCGAGGAATGTCACCTCCTTTCCGCAAGCCAAGTTTTATTATAAACGATATATGCCGGGCCAATACCCGACGGTAAATTTGTTTTGCTTTTTCTAACAAAGAGCGGTTATAGATGTCAAACAAAATATGGCTAAGTGAGCCAATATAATAAGAAATGGCGTTCGATTCCGCCCCCGGGCAGTGTTTTCGAGGTCTTTATGGGGAAGGGCAGCAGGACTATTCGTCAAGATATAACGAGTGTTAAATGGAGATTAAAAGAAAAGAACCCATCCTGAAGGTTATTTTCAGCGGGCGTATGCTGGTTGCTCTCATGATGGGCTTTTCATGCGGCCTCCCCTTGCTGCTTACGGTGAGCCTGCTACAGGCCTGGATGAAACAGGAGGGGGTGGATCTCACGGTCATCGGATTGATGGCCCTTGTGGGGCTTCCGTATACCCTCAAATTTCTCTGGGCGCCTCTGGTGGATCGGTTCACACCTCCTTTTCTGGGCCGGCGACGGGGATGGTTGCTTGTGGCACAGCTGGCTCTGATCGCCTCCATCGCAGGGCTCGGGTTCACGGACCCTGCCAAAAGCCCCTGGATGGTCGCCTTTGCAGCACTGATGGTCACATTTTTCAGTGCCTCCCAGGATATCATTGTGGATGCTTACAGGAGAGAGGATCTCCCGGATGAGGAGCTGGGCTTAGGCTCTTCCCTTTACATCAATGGATATCGCGTGGGAATGCTGCTGGCCTCGGGCGGGGGGCTGATCCTGGCGGATCACATCTCTTTTTTGGCAGTATACCTGATCATGGCGGCCTGCATGTTGCCGGGAGTTCTCACCACTATGCTGGCGCGGGAACCAGTGGTTCCCGTGGGGACACCACGGACCCTGAAAGAGGCCGTGATTGATCCCTTAGCGGATTATTTCGCCAGACAGGAGGCCATCTGGATGCTTGCCTTTATCCTGTTCTACAAAATCGGGGATACCATGGCCGCCGCAATGACAATCCCATTCTATCTGGACCTGGGGTTTTCGAAAACAGAGATAGGAGCGGTGGTCAAGTTATTCGGGTTCTGGGCTACTATGGGGGGAACCCTGCTGGGCGGGGTGCTGATGCTGAGGATGGGTATCAATCGCTCCCTCTGGGTATTCGGGTTCCTGCAGGGGGTCTCCACGGCCTGCTTTGCGCTCCTTGCAAGGGTAGGTTACAATATTCCGCTGCTATCCGGAGTCATCAGTTTTGAAAATGTGAGTAGCGGTATGGGAACCGCTGCATTCGTGGCCTTTATGGCCAGTATCACGAACAAGAAATTTACAGCCACGCAATATGCCCTCCTTACAAGCCTTATGGGTGTACCCAGGGTGGTGGCGTCGGCACCTACCGGTTTTCTGGCAAAACAGATCGGATGGGAGGGATTTTTTATTTTCTGTACGCTGGTTGCGATCCCCGGGATGATGCTTCTGACCAAGTTCGCGCCTTGGGGAGGTGGAAGCGCCATTAAGGGTGACCGCACTCATCTCTGATCGGCTGTCTCCCGATGGGGGATCCTTTACTTGTGTTTTTCGATTTGATAAGGTCTTTGAACTTCAATGCCGTAATCAAGCTGGAGTGATTTGAAATGACTAAGATCAACTGGATGGGTGCCGCTTTGCTGGCGGCAATCCTTATCCCGTTACTACCGCTTAGCACTTACGCACAGGGGCGATCCGAAGATCCCGCCCAACGGGACAATCTGGTACAGAGAGTCGAGGAACTGGAAAAGATTGTCCATGAGCTTGAGGAGGCAAACAGTTTGCTCATGGAGAACCTGGCAAATTGCACGGAAGACAATGAGAGCCTGAGCGCTCAGCTGGAGTCCGAAAAGGGTGGAGCTGCAGTCCTGTCCTCGGAGGTGCAAAACCTTATCTTGAGGATTCGAGCCGCTCTCGTCACAGGAGAATCCATGTCTTTTCTGAAAAAACTCAATCGTGGTGATCTTGAGAAGTTGTTAAGGATAATTCAAAAGAGGCTGGAGAGATAACCGTCTCATCTTGCACTTCGAGACAGGGGGTTTGCAGAGTGCTTTTAAGGGGAAACAAGAGAAAAGTAGGCCGGAACGATCCGTGCCCCTGCGGCAGCGGGCTCAAATACAAGAAATGCTGTTTAGGCAAAGACCTTTCCAGCCGAGAGAATCTAAAGGAATTATATTACAAGAACTATAAGATCAGGCTGAAGGAGAAAAAAGACATTGAAGGGATCAGGAAAACCGGACGCCTTGCCCTGAGGACTTTGGATCTGGTTGAGATGAAGATCCATGCCGGCATGAGTACGGAAGAAATCAATACCCTCGTGCATAAATTTACCGTGGAAAACGGGGCGGTCCCTGCGCCTCTTAACTATCGCGGCTTTCCAAAGAGCGTGTGCGTGTCTGTCAACGACGTCATTTGCCACGGGATCCCAGGCCAAAGGACTTTAGAGGATGGGGATATCGTGAATGTGGATGTCACCCCGATCCTTGACGGTTATTATGCGGATGTGAGCAAGACCTTTTTTGTGGGAACGCCGGGCAGGGATGCCCAAAAGATTGTAAAGGTGGCCAAGGAAAGCCTCAAAAGGGGCATTTCCATGGCCCGGCCCGGGAACAGGATTGGAGACATCGGATGGGCCATCCAGAGTTATGCCGAATCCCAGGGATGCTCGGTGGTCCAGGAATTCATTGGACACGGCGTGGGTTTTGATTTTCACGAGCCTCCCCAGGTCCCCCATTTTGGCCGTAAAGGGGAAGGCATTCCATTGGTGCCGGGGATGGTATTTACCATCGAACCGATGATCAACCTGGGTAAGAGACACCTCCGCATCCTGGATGACAATTGGACTGCTGTGACCGCCGATGGTTCACTTTCCGCACAGTTCGAGCAGACTGTGCTCATAACAGAGGAGGGTTTTGAAAGCCTGACCCCCTATGACCTGTAAGTCGCGATCCTGCCCCGATCTTATCTCTTGATTTAGGTGCAAAGCACGGAGGCAGCGTGGTTTCCGTTATCATTGCAGAATCGAAAAAACTGGGTTTTGTAGCAGTGGGGTTTACGCGGCCTGAAAGGCCGCTTTTTTTTGATGCATTCCGGGAGTGGGTCGGGGCGGGGAACCATGGACAGATGAGCTGGATTGCGCGGCATATGGACATCAGGAAAAACCCAGGAAGACTGCTCGAAGGCTGCCGGGCGATAATTGCCTTAGCTTACCCCTATGCATCCCAAAAGCCTGCGACCCCCGATGGTTTCACGGCCGCCAGATATACGGAGCCTAAGAAAACCGATTATCATGATCGGCTCAAAAGGCTGTGCCGGACATTGATCAATCGGGTGGCGAAACAGGCCCCCGGGGCTCGATGGAGAGTTTGTGTGGATTCGGCGCCTCTGCTTGAAAGGAGTCTTGCCTTTGCTTCCGGGCTGGGGTTTATCGGGAAGAACAATATGCTCATTGTCCCCGGCCACGGCTCCTATGTGTTTCTGGCCGAAATCCTCACGAGCGCGCAACTGGATTTCCCCGAATCGAGCCCCATGGAATCACTTTGTGGCGATTGCACACGATGTGTGGATGCCTGCCCCATGGGGGCCCTTGAAAAGCCCTATAACCTGGTCTCATACAGGTGTCTTTCCTATCTGACCGTGGAATATCGGGGAGGCATAGGGGAGAAAGCCGGTAGAAAAATGGGCAACTGCTTTTTCGGTTGTGATGTGTGCCAGGAGGTGTGTCCATTCAATCCGACCGAAACGGATCCCGACATTTGCTTGCCGTCAACAGGAGAGATCCTTCAGATGGAACAGGGGGCCTTCAGAGAGAAGTTCGGTCGAACGGCCTTTGCCCGCTCGGGACTCGAGAAAATAAAGAATAACCTGATTGCCTTGGATAGGCTCTCCTCTTCTCAGAAATCCAACACCGCGTTCTTGCCTAACTCAAAGGCCTGATCAAGGGCGTCGGGGGTTTTTTGGATCTCTGAGTGTGCATCAATACCCCTGAAGAAAAGCCCCCCCTCAAAATTCATGTCCAGGGCGTCGAAGAAATACTTTGCCTCTAATCGGATACCCTCAAAAAGATTTTTGCCTCTGGTTGCACCTACGGCTATAAGATATCCCTTGCCGCTATCGTAGCGTTTGCGCTCCGCCGGGGTCTTTTCCAGCCATCTCTTTGCCCACATGGCCTGAGCCCTGTCCACAATGGCCTTTGCCTGGGAGGTGAGGGCATAGAAGAAGATGGGGGATGCAAGGATGATCACATCCGCTCTTTCCATGAGTGGATATACGGATTGCATGTCGTCATCAACGACGCATTTGCCTGTCTTGTCGCATCCGCCGCATTCGAGGCAGCCTGTCATTTTGAGCTGACGTGCATAGACTGCCTCGATCTGGGCTCCTGCGGATTGTGCGCCTGCCAGGGCGCGGTCAAGGAGCTGATCGGTGTTTCCCCCTTTTCGAGGGCTTCCATAGATCCCCAGTACTCTTTTACTCATGGCCCCATTCTCCCTCACATGTTGTATAGGGACTTTTCCGCACGTCATATGCCTGTCGGGACGCCACCTCCAGGCTTGTCCACCTGGAATATCAACAGAAAGGCGTTCAAAGATCAAGGTGAAATGGCATCAGGCAGGTGACGACTGACAAAGGCCCTTATGGCCGTGGGATACCGGGGATCAAGGCTTGAGCTGCTATGGTCTGACCCTATAGCCACAAACAGCTCTGCCCTTCCGGCAGGGAAGCTGTCTCGCAGCCGCCAGGCATGGTGCAGGGGAAAGTTTGTGTCCTTTTCTCCATGGATTATGAGCACGGGAATATCCAGACCGGGGGCAAGGCGCACCGGACTTACACTATCCATCCTAAATCCGTAAAACAGATCCATCCAGAAGACCACCATTGGAGCGAAAAAAAACCCGAAAAGCCTATTGTAATTACGATACAGGCTGCGCAATGCTTCTTTGGTGCGGGCGTAGCATCCTTCCAAAAAAAGAAGCTTTATCTTTTCAGGATTTCGGGAAGCCGCGATGATCACCCCAGCGGCCCCTGCGGAATGACCGTAGAGGAGCACCGGCTCACCGACCCACTTCAAGACCGCCTCCACGTCCTCTGCGAACCGAAAGGCATTCATGAATCGGTGAGGTGATGAACCCCCATGGTCACGTGCACTATGGATCACGGTAGTAAATCCCATCTTCCCGAATATCCTCGCCCTGCCGACCATGCGGTCCCGGTTTCTGCTCCATCCGTGAGCCAGCACCACAATACCCTTAGAGGGCTGTTCAGGCTCAATGCGCCAGACCTCCAAGGAACCGCCCCTAACCGTTGGAATCCGTGTATCCACGACCTTCCCCCAGTCGGGGGGATCGTAGACCGGGCTTCGGGGAATCTGGTGAACCACGTAGGTCAAGAAAAGGGTCACCACCAGATAGGCGGAAACGAAAAGCACGATAATTGAAAAGACCATAGCAAGGTATCTGTTTTAGGGTTGGATGGACCGCCTATATATTAAATACCTGCCCCCTGTCAACGGCTCTTTACCGGGGATGATGGAAATGCCCATCGGGGGGATATTTTTTGTATCAAAAATGGGAAATATCTGATTTTCTTCTTGAAATGTTGTTCCTTTTGGGCTAAATTACAATATTTATGCGGAATTGGGGTCAATACTGAAGCGCCTGAATCTTCGAATGGGTTTATGGTACCATGGAACAGGTATTGCTGCTGAACATCACCTATGAGCCGCTAAGGGTAATTAACTGGAAAAAAGCTATTACCTTGCTTCTTCTTGGAAAGGTGGAGGTCCTCGAGGAATATGGCCGGGAGATCCATTCGGTCAGTTTTACCGTCAGGTTGCCCGCTGTGGTGAGGCTCCTGAGGCTTGTCAAACGCCCGAAAACGCCGGTCAAGTTCTCAAGACAGAATATTTACGCGAGGGACAAGTACCAGTGCCAGTATTGCGGAAAGCGATTCCCTTCCGAAGAATTGACTTACGACCATGTTATTCCAAGGTACAGGGGGGGTAGGACGAGATGGGACAACATTGTGACCTGTTGTATCGCCTGTAACAGAAAAAAGGGCGGTCGTACCCCCAAGGAAGCCGAAATGAAGCTTATCCGCAAGCCCCGGCGGCCCAACTGGCTCCCTGCGCTCAGGGTCACCATCGGGTACAGGGAGGTGCCCCAGTCCTGGCGGGACTATCTCTACTGGAATGTGGAGTTAGTGGAGTAAGGCGCATTCCCTGCGGCGTGGGGTTTATGCAATGGCGGCCGAAATCTTTTCGGCCGTTTTTTTGATGGCATCCATATCGCCCTGCTTCAATTCCCAGGAGCTAACGGGAAGTTCCGGGGCGCCGCTGATGCGGGGGATCAGATGGAGGTGGTAGTGCATCACCACCTGGTTCACCCCCTTTCCATTGAGCTGAAGGCAGGCCACTCCGGTGGGTGATAGTGCGATCCTAATGGCTTCAATGATTTTCTTGGCGGCAAGATGCACCGCCGTCAGGTCATCAGCGGAAATCTCCCAAAGATTTTCCGCATGTGATTTGGGGATAATCAGGGTGTGGCCTTCGGAGATGGGGTTGATATCGCTGAAGGCGAACACCCTGTCGTCCTCATAGACCTTGAAACTGGGGATTTCCCCCTTTGCAATCTTACAAAAAATGCATTCCTCCATGACTCCCTCCTTTCGCCTGTGATCGAAATCATTCGTCGTCCTTACCCTGGGCCAGCCTCTGTATGGCCTCCTTTTTGCCGGCAGGAAACTCCGGCGCCTTTCTGATATTGATCGCCCTCATCACGTCGTAAGTGCCGTCCTCGAACAGGACCGGGACCTGGGTTACGTAATCGGGATTCTGGCAACAGCCGGGAGCAAAGTAATGTCCCGGCCTTTTCCCTTCCCTCCTGGTACTCCGGATCCTTGTATAGGTATCCTGGTCTATCACCATGCCAAGATGTCCCGTGAAAGAGGTGACCATATCTCCCGGTTCAAATGCCCTTTTTCCGTCCATGTCCATTCTCCACACTCTTTTCCGAAATCGATTTCAATTTCGTGGGCTGAGCCGGCAGGCAGGCCTGCCCTTGGAAAGTCATTTCCAAATCGCTTCAGCCCATAACATCAGCTTGAGGCAAAAGATAGAATTCGGGGTCCAACCGATAACGACCGGCTCATTTTATTCGGGGACTTTTATTGTGTCGAGTCTTTTCTGATGGCAGAGCTTTGCAACAAGATCCTTCAGGGGTGTCAGCAGGGGATCCGGAAGCCCCAGGAGCAGTTCATGCAGGGATCCCAAGGCCGTGGGGATATAGATCTCGAAGCCCTCTTTTTTCATGACCCTGCTTAGGTATGAAAAGGCGCCCAGTATCTGGAGATTTCGTAGGATCGCCAGATAAGGATAAGATCTCCTCAAGGGGCCTACCTGCGTGGGCTCATGTTGGCTGAGCAAGTCCAGGTAGGCGGCGAATATCCTTTCCCGCAGAGGGGGGGAAATGGCTGCATAAGGGTCAATCAGGAGGGAGGCCAGGTCGTAACCGAGGGGGCCCAGCCGCCCTCCCTGCCAGTCCACAAATCCGATCCGTGTGCCGGAGACCAGGACGTTTCTCGATTGAAAGTCGCGGTGCAGGAAAAAGCGGTCCCCCGCTTTTGAGGCCATGTCAACAAGGTGGTCGAAGGCACACTCCAGCTCGGGCCAGTCTCGCTTCAGTCCGAGGTAACGGGATAAGAACGCATCTCTGAAGTAATCCGTTTCGTAAGATTTCATGACCGTCCGATCATAATATTTTGTCTGGGAGCACCAGGAAAGATCAAAACCTTTTCGTCCCTCTACCTGTAGCCTGAGCAGGTGCTCGATCACCTGCTCATATACTGGAAGGGGGTCTTCCGAGGAACGGACTAAATCCTGGAGGCTGGTCCGCCCCAAGTCTTCCATGATGACCCATCCCCTTTCCAGATTGTAGCGGTAGATCCTTGGAACAGGAATCCCCCGGTCATGGAGATGTTTCCCAATCATCACATATGCAAAATTTTCCCGATGGGTCGCCTTGTCATCAGGAGGATTTGCCATGGCGATAAAGCTCGTCGTTGGTTCAAAAAGGGCTATCCGCCAAAAGAGTCTCTTGGATCCATCCCCCTGGAGGGGATGGATTTCCGCGGACCGTGCACTATGCCCCTGCCCCTTGAGGAACTCCTCAATGTATGCCTCTAAATCCGGATCCATTGATCAAGCCTGCTTTGGATGATTTTTTCACCCTTGGCCGGAAAGCACCGATATCCATTTCTTTGGACATGACCCCGGCCATGGTGAAGATCTTGCCGAAAGAAGCCCAGGCCCCGGGAAAATCATCGCAAACCATGAAACCCCGAAAATTACCATATAATCCCAATGGTCACCGGTGTGCAAGGGAGATATTTAGTCGTTCGAAACGATTACAGGCCTTAAGAATGGGGGGACGAGTGCCGATAAGTAAGGAGGTAACCTCATCGAGGTCGATACGTGTCGGAAACAGGATATCCTGTGGTCCATCTTCCTGAGCCCGTCCCTTGTGTGCCCGGGTCTGGGGCCCCGCGTGTTCTTCCGGGCGAAAGGATACCCCCATGGAAGTATTTGTGGCCAGGCAGCCCATATTCAATCGAAAGCAGAAAATCTACGGGTACGAGCTACTTTTCAGGGATGGGAAGTCCAATGCCTTCCCACGCATTGATGGAGACACCGCCACCTGCAAACTCCTATCCAACAGTTTTATGAGTATGGGGATTGAGCAGATCGCAGGGGGCAAGAAGTCCTTTATCAATTTCACCGGGGATCTGCTCGTAAAAGAGGTCCCGAAAATGTTCCCTCCGGAGAAAATCATGGTGGAAGTCCTGGAAGACGTGATCCCTGAGGAGCCAGTGGTGAAGGCATGCGAGGATATGGTCGGGTCTGGATATGAGATTGCCCTGGATGATTTCTTTTACCGCGCCGATCTCGCGCCGCTGATCGCCTTGGCGAAGGTAATAAAAATCGACCTGCGCCTGACCCCGCTGGAAGGCATAGGGGATCTGGTTTCCAAGCTTTCCGGAAAGGGGATCAAACTCCTTGCCGAGAAGGTAGAGTCCCATGAAGAGTTCCAGGGGGCGGTGGAGATGGGGTTTGAATATTTCCAGGGGTACTTCTTCAGCAAACCGCAAGTGCTTCAGGCCAAAGACATCGCGCCTTCCAAAATCAACCTGCTCCAGATCACGGCAGAGGCCAACAAGGAGGACTTCAGGTTTGAGTCCCTGGAAAAGTTTATTTCAAGGGATGTATCCATATCTTACAAGCTGATGCGTTACATAAATTCCGCCTATTTCAGACGTGTCCAGGAAGTCTCTTCTATCAAACAGGCCATTGTGCTCCTGGGGGAGCGAGGGCTGAGGCGTTTCATCTCGCTTGTGACCATGGCCAGGCTGGCCGCGGACAAGCCCGATGAGCTGATTCGGACCTCAATCATCCGTGCGAGGCTTTGCGAACAATTGGCAAAAGAGAAAAACCGAACGGATGAATCCGAGTTATTCACGCTCGGTCTGTTTTCCCTGATTGATGCCATACTGGACAGCCCCATGGAGACTCTCATGGAAAGGTTGCCATTTTCCGAGGGGATCAAGTCCGCACTGGTGAAGGGGGAAGGGGAACTGGCGGATTATCTCAGGTTGGTGACCTATTACGAGGCGGGGGACTGGGAAGGATTTGCGGCTATGGCAGATCGCATCGGTCTGGACGAGGAAAAGGTGCCCGTATACTATCTGGATGCAGTGGGCTGGGCAGACAGCTATCATGGCATTTAAGCTACAGCGCCCACCAGATCGCTCTCCACCTCTCGCCATGAGGTCACAATGCTATCGGTAACCTTTACGCCTTCTTTAATCTTTACATGGTCCCACAGAATGGAGTTTTTTACTTTCGCCCTTTCTTCAAGAACCGCGTTTTTCCCCACCACGGCCCATCCCTTTAAAGTGGCTTGGGGATGGAGCCAGCAATGGGGCCCAAGCAGAAACGGTTCGGCTTTTACGAATTCTCTGTTTGCAAGCACATAGCTCTGAATTGTCCCCACATCGCACCAGTAATGTCCTTTCGATATGAACGCCCTGAGCGGAGCTCCTTTCCTGATCAAAGCCCGGTAACAATCCACGATGCTGGAGAAAACTCCTTCAGGGAGATGGTCCAGGATCTCCGGGTTGAGTATATGGATGCCGGTGAAGGCCAGCCTGCCGGGATGCGTGCTATCAGCGATGTCTGTGATGCGCAGGCTGGCATTTATTTGGATCTGATTGAAAGGGGCACAGTGGTGGAGTACCAGCGTGGCAAGGGCGCCGCTTTCCACATGGGCCCTGTAAGCTTCGGATAGGTTGATGTCGGTCAGGATATCGCCGTTGATCACCACAAATGGGGCGTCGTCCCAAAAATCAGCGGTGTTCCTGATACCCCCGCCCGTGCCCAAGATCTCGGGCTCGACCCGGACTTCCATGGGGGTTCCAAAGGGCCTCCCCCGGTCGAGATACCTAACAATCTGCACATGGTAATGGTGGGCATTGACGATGATCCGGCCGATGCCGTGGCCCTGGAGGTACTCGATAGTCCAGTCGATGAGCGGCCTGTTGCCCACAGGGATCAAGGCCTTGGGTCGACTCAACGTGAGCGGGCGAAGCCTCGTCCCGAGCCCTGCGGCAAGAATCATAGCTTTCATGGGTTTATTTTTCATTGCAAATATTTTCTACTGATTATACACACCTGATGACGATGTCAATGGCCCGTGGTTCTACCTTTTCGTGAAAATCGACATGGGAAAAGAGGGTAAGGAGTGCATCCCACGCTTGATCTCAGGGAATTGCAACGGAAGATTGGACGGCTTTTCATGGCCGGTATGCCTGGTTTTCACTTGGACGATGATACCGAGGCCCTGATCCGCGATTACTGCCTTGGGGGCATTATTCTGTTCAGCAGGAATATTCAGGATCCTCTCCAACTGGCCGGACTGTGTAACGAGCTCCAAGAGAGGGCCATGAAATATCATGGGATCCCCCTTTTTCTCGCCATCGACCAGGAGGGCGGCCCTGTGGCCAGGTTAAGAGAGCCTTTTACAGTGTTTCCAGGCAATGCAGTCATAGGAGCGGCTCCCGAACCCGAGAAAATGGCATCCAGGTTCGCCCGTATCACCGCAAAGGAGATGACCCTCGTGGGGTTGAACATGAATCTTGCCCCCGTGGTGGACGTACGGGTGGGGCGGCTTGAGGCGCATCTTGAAGGGCGGATCTTTGGAGATGATGCCGTGACCGTGGCCCTGCTGGGCCGTACTGTAATAGAAGGCCTGCAGGAAAGGGGAGTTATGGCGGTGGCAAAACACTTTCCCGGCCTCGGTGCGGCCCCGGTGGACCCTCATGAAGAACTTCCAAAGATCCGGGTGGACAGGAAAGATCTGGACAGGGTGCATCTGCCTCCGTTCCGGGAGGCCTTTGCGTGCGGAGTGTGCGGCGTGATGAGTTCCCATGCCATCTATCCGGCCCTGGATCCCCACCGTCCGGCAACCCTTTCACCGGGCATTCTCAGCGATCTTTTGAGGGACACTCTCGGGTTCGAAGGGCTTGTCATCACCGATGATCTTCAGATGGGCGCCATAGCGGGCCAGTGGGATGTGCCCCACGGGGCTGTTGGGGCGTTTGAGGCAGGCGCGGATATCCTCTTGATATGTCATGACCAGGCTCTGGTCTTGGATGCAATCAGGCTGCTTGTGAAAAAGGTTCTCAATGGAGAGGTAAGTATCGGGAGACTCCATCGATCCCTTGAACGAATAGGAAAGGCCAAGAACCGCTTTCTTAAGGGTACCGGAGCTGTTTCGTTGGAACAAGTAGAGGCCTATTTCGGCGGAAAGGGAGAGGCTCGGCGGTTTTGAAAGAGTGGACATGAAGTCATCTCTCGATCTGAAACTCGAAGCGGACGGTCTTGGGATGATCCGGGTCTGAATCGAAGGATCTTTCAATGAAGATCACCCTGTCCTGTTGATCTATATAGATGAGGGTGGAAGAGCGTGTTCCGTAGATCGGGCTGGTTATGAAGATGGGCGAAAGTATCCGTTCCCATTCCAGGCCCACACCGGTCTGCGGCAGGCTTTCGTCTGGAGCGGGGGTTCGATCGGATAGCAGATGAAAGAGGTCTTCCGGTTCAGGGCCTTTTGACCCTCCAAGCAGTTGCCTGAACGCTTCCTTGCCACGCGCCACTTTCGGCCAGGGCGTATCCAGCAGGTGGTTGCTTACCCCGTAGATGCCCGGAGAAAGAAGGCGTCCCTCCTGCCCCCGGTTGGAGTACCAGAAGAGTTCTTTGCTGCTCCCGAATATGAGATTATACCCGTTATATTGATCCGCTCTTTTGACAAGTTTTTCAAGATAGCCTTCGGGCGTGTCTTTCCCCCTGAGGTAATCGGTCACCAGACGGCCCCTTGAGGGCGCCTTGCTCTTCAGCGACTTGGGGTCGCGGTAGTTGGTCACTGCCGCGATCCTCCCACCGGTGGTAATACCCAGCCATGTTCCTTGGGCCCGGAGGTCCCTGCCCGCCAGCAGGCCGGGGGCGTCTTTCCAGAACTCAGCGGGGGCCGTAGGGCGGTCGTAATATTCGTCGCGGTTCGCCGCCAGAATCAGCTTATAAGAGGGGTGAGCTTTCCAGGCAATGAACAGTAGACACATATAAAATACAGCCTTGAAATAACGAAATTGTTAATTAAATTCGCTTTCTTAGAAAAATCGTTAAAAAGAATCGGCAAACGGCCTGTTTCCACAAATGATCATTCTCCCAGCTGGGTGGGATCCCCGCTGGGCAGCCCCAGCTCCTTGGCCCTGAGCACCCTGCGGAGCAGTTTTCCCGCCCCGGTCTTGGGAAGCTCATCCATAAACTCGATCTCCTTCAGGGGGAGGTCAGGGGAAAGGTTCCCCTTTACAAAGGCCCTGATTTCCTGATTCAACCTGTTTGATGGGGTGAAGTTCTTGTGTACTGTGACAAAGGCTTTCAGAAACTGCTCATCTGGCTGTGTGCTTTTGGAAATGATAGCGGCTTCGAATACGGCAGGGTGCTGGCACAGGACCCGTTCGATCTCATATGGCCCGAGAAGTTGATCTCCCACCTTGATCAGCTCATCCATCCTTCCCTGGTGGTAGTAATAACCCTCTTCATCTTTTATGGCCATGTCTCCGGTAAGAAACCATCCCTTTACCCGGAAGTAGTCACGATAACGGGCCTCATCCTGCCAGATGCCGGTCATCATGCAGGGCCATGGGACTTTAAGGGCCAGTTCTCCTATAGTAAGCGATGGAAGCGGCTCTCCCTGCTCGTCCAAAATGGCCGCTTCAATGCCGGGGACAGGTTTTCCTATGGACCCCGGTTTTATATCCATTGAGGGGAAGTTGGCAAGGCAGATCATGCCCGACTCACTCATCCACCAGGTGTCGTGGGGGGATAGCTTCAGGTGCTTCTTGACCCAGTAGAATTGCTCCGGGCTCAGGGCACGGCCTACGGTGGCAATGTGGCGCAGGTCTTTGAGATTGTACCGATATGGCAGGTCCGCCCCTGCTTCCATGAGTCTCTGGATGGTCAGCGGCGTCGTGTACCATACTGTGACCTGATGTCTTTCCAGGGTCCTGTACCAGGTGGAGGCCATGAAAGGAGACCCCTGGACCACCGAGGTCGCACCGCACAGCCAGGGCGCAAAAATGCTGTACACGGTGCCGGTTATCCAGGCGGGATCGCCGTCGGTCCAGAGGATGCTCTGCTCCTTCAAGCCTAACACATGCCGGCCGGTGACACGATGCCCCACCATATCCCGGTGGGCGTGTATTACCCCTTTGGGAGGGCCGGCGGATCCTGAGGTGTAAATGAGATAAAGAGGAGCGTCCCCGTTGAGCCACCGGGGTTCAAATTCCACGGGCATTTGATCCAGGCACTCCGGGACCAGGACCTCTCCGGGGAATAGACCGGGCAGGGGGCCGTCTGTAAAAAAGAGATGCTCCACGATCTGCCCAGCCTCGGAAGGGATCCTTTCCGCCAGGTCAGGGTGCGTTATGATGGCGCGGGGTCCCGCATCCCGGATTCGCACCTCCAGGTCATCGTAGCTCAGGGTGGCGTAAAGGGGCGAAAAAATGACTCCCAGCCTGGAGCAGGCCAGTATGGCAAAATAGATTTCGGGGCAAGGGGGCAGGAAGATAAACAGGCGGTCTCCGGGCTCAAGACCATGTTCGGCAAGCAGAGCGGCCCATTGGCATGAGATCTCTTTGAGTTCGAAGTAGCTGAAAGAATTTACCCTGTCGGCCTTCTCGAAAAACAGCGCCTTTTGATTCCTCTTGTCCGGGAGCGTGGCCCACCGGTCCACGGCTTCATGGACGATATTGATCTTGCCCGTTTGATGCCAAGTAAATGCCTTTTCCGCCTCTGACCAGGAAAAGTTCTTTCGTACCTGATCATATGACTGGGCACCGGCATCAGGATTTTGGGCTTTTACTCTTGCTTTAATCATCTCCTTTTAGCCTTCGGCAATCCTAATCGCACCACACGCCGTATCCGGCATGTATCTCCTTTGCCTTTTCCACCAACACAGGAGCCTGACCCGGATCCAGGATGGACAGATCCTGTGCACTCACTCTCCCTGTCAGAACTTTGAGCACCTCTTTTACGGAGAGGCTCAGGCTCCTGGGATCATATCCCCCTTCCAGGGCCAGGAGGATGGGTATGCTTCCGGCCCTGTTTCTTGAATCGAGCAGCACTTGGATGAGCTTTCCATAAGCCTTCTCGCTCAGTTGCGATCTCCCGATGGGATCATCCATGTGGCCGTCGAATCCGGCTGCCACCAGGATCACCCGAGGGCGATAGCGCGCTACGGCAGGGGCCAAAATCTCCCGGTATAGAAAGGCGAATTCATCATCCTTGAGGTCCCGTGGTATGGGAATATTGACGGTATAGCCCTCCCCCTGTCCGGAGCCTGCTTCTTCCCACCGGCCGGTATAGGGATAAAGCAGGATATCATGGGAGGAAATATAGAGGACCTCCTTTTGTTTGTAGAATAGATCGTGGATTCCATTTCCGTGATGCACATCCCAGTCTATGATCATGATGCGGTCCATTGAATGATGTCTCATTGCATAACGGGCCGTAACTGCCAAGTTGTTGAGGATGCAGAATCCCCCTGCTCGATCATGGAGCGCGTGGTGCCCGGGCGGTCTTATCAGGGCAAAGCAGATATCGCATCGGCCATCCATCAGGCTCTCCAACGCCTTCAGGCAACCTCCTGCCGCCAGCCATGCGGCCAGGTAGGACTTTGCGCTGGTGGGCGTGTCGGGGGCCAAATTGGTGAAACCGTGATCCGCGGTTTTGAGGACTTTCTGGATATACTCCGGGCTGTGAACAAGCTCCAGTTGGGCAAGGGTGGCAGGCTCGGCTTCAATCATAATGAAGTCGCTGGGAAACTCCGCATCCAGCATCTGATATATGGCTTTAAGGCGCCTGGGATGCTCGGGATGCATGTGTCCCGGCATGTGATCAAGATACCGCTCATCCCTGACAATGCCCACCTTAAGTGCCATTGTTACTCCCGCAATTGTAAGTCATCATTCTCTCCGATTCTGATCGGTAGGTGTCGCAAAACTGGAATCCGAATTTACGGTAAAGCCTCGTTGCCCTGAAATTGTAGGCGTCCACCGTAAGCCAGACAGTCCTTAAGCCAAGCTCGGCAGCCCTCCTGAGAGCGGCGCGGGTTAGTTCCGTCCCCACACCGCAGCCCCTGTGGGCCTGGTTGACGAAGATCAGGTATTCCGCATCCCCTTTTTTGAAGTCAGGGAGGAGCACCACATGGCCGATTACCTTGGCCTGCTCCCATGCGAGAAAGCTTTCCCCTTTTCTTACCAGCATGCTGATCCATCTCTTGCGTTCCTCGCCATCTCTGGGGGGCATGCCCTGAAATCTCGCCTTCGGGGTGAAGCAGTCATACATATGCAGCAGGGAAGCATAATCATCCGCCCGGTAGCTCCTGACTTCGAAATTAAACGCCCTGCGGGGCCTGCTGGTCATGGGATCGACACCAAGCGTCCTCCATCTGGGGAGGCTTTCGTTTATCTGGTGGTTTGCGTCATTGCCTGCCGCCCAGGAATAGCCGGTTGCCGGATGTAGGGGCAGGCCAGGCGGGCGGGCAGGCCTGCCTGCATCAGGCAGGGATCTTTTTTGAAACGCCCCTTGCCCTGCCTTACTGGGAGCTGATGCTTTCTTTTATCAGTTTCTCGATGACGCTGGGGTCCGCAATCGTGGATAGATCCCCCAGTTCATCCGCCTTTCCGGCCGCGATTTTCTGCAGGATGCGCCTCATGATCTTGCCGCTCCTGGTCTTGGGCAGGGCGTCGGCCCACTGTATCACGTCTATTGTGGCAATGGGTCCAATTTCGGTGCGGACCAGTTTGACAAGTTCGGATTTCAGCTCTTCACTGCTCTTCACCCCGGTATTCAGTGTTACGAATGCATAAATACCCTGGCCCTTGACCGGATGAGGGTAGCCCACCACGGCTGCCTCGGCCACCGATTTATGGAGCACCAGGGCCGACTCGACCTCGGCCGTGCCCAGCCGGTGTCCGGAGACGTTGATCACGTCGTCGATTCGGCCGATAATCCAGTAATATCCGTCTTCATCCTTTTTGGCACCGTCACCGGTGAAATAGAGCCCCGGCACCTGGCTGAAATATGTCTCCTTGAACCTTTCGTGGTCGCCATAGACTGTGCGGGCCATGCCGGGCCATGGTTTTCTGATGCAGAGAACGCCTTCCTGATCCGGATACTTGGTTTCCTCCCCCGTATCATCCAGGATCACGGGGTCCACGCCGAAAAAGGGGAAACAGCATGAACCGGGTTTGATGGGGTTCACGCCGGGAAGGGGGGTCAACATGTGCCCGCCGGTTTCTGTCTGCCACCAGGTGTCTATGATCGGGCACCAGTCTCTGCCTACATTATGATAATACCAGCGCCATGCTTCTGGGTTGATCGGCTCGCCAACCGAGCCAAGCAGCCTCAAGCTGGACAGATCATGCTTTTTGACGTGAGAGCTGCCTTCCTTGGCAAGGGAGCGGATCACTGTGGGGGCGGTATAGAACTTGTTTACCCGGTACTTGGCCACGATTTGCCAGTATCGATCAAAGCCTGGATAGGTGGGCACGCCCTCGAAGAGCACGCTGGTAAACCCGTTTATCAGCGGGCCGTAGACCCCGTAAGTATGCCCCGTCACCCATCCGATATCCGCGGTACACCAGAAAACCTCGTCAGGTTTCAGGTCGAATACGATGCGCGTGGTCATGGCCGCATACAGGAGATACCCCCCGTGGGTATGGACAACCCCCTTGGGCGTGCCGGTGCTTCCGCTGGTGTAAAGAATGAAAAGGGGATCCTCCGCATCCATGGGTTCGGGCTCGATGCGTGATGGGAGCTTGGGATCATCGCAGGCCTCATGCCACCAGATTTCCCGCTTGGGGTCCAGAGGCGGCTTGATCCCTGCACGGTCAAAGACCACCACCGTTTCCACATCCGGGCAGGAAGCCAGGGCCTCGTCCGCTGTATTCTTGAGGGGGATGACTTTCCCGGCCCTGTATCCCCCATCCACGGTAATCAGCATCTTTGCCTCGCAGTTTCGAATACGGTTGGATAGGGCCTCGGCACTGAATCCGCCGAAAACCACACTGTGTACGGCCCCGATCCTGGCGCAGGCCAGCATGGCAATGGGCAGCTGAGGGATCATGGGCATATAGATGACAACCCGGTCGCCTTTTCTGATGCCTCTGGATTTCAGGACCGCTGCCATTTTGTTGACCTGGCCGTAGAGATCCCCATAGGTGATCTCTGTTGATTCGTTCGGGTCGTCTCCTTCCCAGTAGTAGGCCACCTTGTCTCCGAGTTTGTCCAGATGGCGGTCAAGGCAATTGTAGGCGGCATTCAAGACCCCTCCTCCAAACCACTGGATGTTCGCCTCGTCAAAATCGTAGCGGAGGACGAAATCCCATTCCTTTTCCCAGGTCAGGTATTCCCTTGCCCTGTCCGCCCAGAACCGGTCCGTGTCCTCAAGGGATTGGCGGTAGAGCGCCTCGTATTCATCTTTTCCCTTTACATAGGCTACCTTCTGGTATTCTTCCAGATGCGCGTCGTACCACTTTGGATCTTCACTCATTTGAAACCCTCCTTTTTTGTACGCTTCCCTATTTCCTCGGGAAATACCTCACACCCTCTATATTCTTGAAATCTGAATCTTGGGTCCAGATGGTTGCTTCGAATTCTTTCGCCGTTGCGAGAATAATGCTGTCAGGCATTGGAATCTTGTACTCAAGACTTATTTTTGCCGCAGCAACTGCCATAGAAGCCGATAAATCCACAACCATTCCTTTCCCCATAGCGACGACTGCTTGTAGGGCTTCGTTCTCGCTGGACTCTCGAAGGACTACCTTGAAGACTTCATATATCGTTACCGTTGGAACAATAAGCGAATCGGAGTCATTCAAAGGCGTCAAGAAATGTTTGGCGTTCGGCTCGTCCGCGAAGTATGCAAGCCATCCTGAAGAGTCAACGATATTCATAATCTATCTTCCTCACGCTCGAATTCAGTATTTATTCCTTTGAGGAATCCGCGAAGCTCCTTAATATCTCGTTCCGGGATAAGCTCGATCCGCCTCCCATATTCTACAACGTGCATTTTTTGTCCGGGGTGAAGACGCAATGCCTCCCTGACCGCCTTTGGTATAACGACTTGATATTTTGGCGATATGGTCACGGTTTGCATGCCAGAACCTCCATCGATATTATTTTGTATTACAATAATATGAACGATAAGATTTGTCAATTTTATTGATGGCCGATGGCAGAGATAATCTCATATAAGCACGTCAGATTCAGTGACAGATCATGCATGCGTTTGCCCTGGTTGAATCCGGAGGCGCCCCCCTGCCTACTTTAAAAAGGCATTATGGTCGGTTTCACCGATCCTTACATCCAGAACAGCTCCTGTGCACTTTGTTTTTCGATAAAACAGAAGCGCTATTCACAACAGCCCTGGGCGACAGCCCGTCAAGACGTGACACCACCTCCCTAATTTATGGAAGGTTTCGGATCTCCCTGGTCTGTGAGCGTGATTCGATTTTATAGAGTTGCTTATCTCAAGGATTGTGATATTTTTTCAGGTAAAAGCGGGGTGAGCGAAAAGAACAAAGCTCACAAAGGAGGAGTTATGACAAGTGTCGATTCAGAGGAGATCAAGGGATATCTCAGGGAACAGGGGGCTGATTTGGTCGGGATTGCCGGGGCTGATTCCTTTGAGACCAATCCAAGGCGGAGAGGGCCGGCATTTGTCATGCCCAAGGCCCGTTCCATCATCGTGTTCGCCCAGAGAATGTTGGTCGGCTGTATCGAGAGCCCGAGCGACATGGTGGTGACAGTGCAGGGGATTGCTTTGTACGATGAACTCCATAAGCTGGCGCTGAAAACGGCCTTTTTGTTGGAGCAGAGGGGGCATCGTGCCGCCATGGTGCCGGGCTACAGCCCTGTTGACATGAACTTGGAGACAAAAGGGCTCACGGGAGAGGTCTCGTTACGACACGCCGGGGTTGCCGCAGGTCTCGGGACACCGGGAAGGAACAACCTGTTGGTAACGCCCGAATTTGGCCCCCGGGTGAGACTATGCGCTGTGGTGACAACGGCCGAGCTTGATCCGGACGAGCCCTGTTCCGATCAATTCTGTGACGATTGCGAAGCCTGCGTCTCTGCGTGTCCGGTGGAGGCACTGTCGGAGCCGGGAAAGACCAGGACGGGCCGATGCCTGCGCATGGCGCTTCCATACGGCCTGAGCAAGTTGATTGAATATCTCTCTGAAAATCTTAATAGACCCAAAGAGGAGATAGCCGAGACATTCAAACAGCCGAAATTCTGGAACCTATATCAGGGGCTTCAGCTTGGACTTCAGTATGGATGTCATGCCTGCATCAACGCCTGTCCGGTTGGTTCCCTCAATCCGACATAACTCTTTCAGCCGGTAACGGGGTCGATTATGATCTCATGCGTTTCAAGCAACCTGCTCAAACCGATTATGCAAAAGAATGTTGATCTCTGGAAATTGGTTTCAGCCGCTATAGTTGTCAATCTGTCTCCAAATTATGCATACGTAATCATCACCCGCCGGGCGACTAATTTTCCCCTAAGGCCAGTGCGGGATCCCGGACATGCATAAGATCATAGCCGCCCT
>JAOZOW010000034.1 GCA_029933075.1 Deltaproteobacteria bacterium
TCATCGAGAACGTCGATCCCATGGGCGTGCACACGGGCGACAGCTTCTGCACCGCCCCCATGCTCACCATAGACCCCGATCTCCAGGCGAGGCTCCAGAAATACTCTTACGACATCGTGGAAGCCATCCAGGTCATCGGCGGCACCAACATCCAGTTTGCCCATGATCCGGAGACAGGGCGGGTGGTGGTCATCGAGATCAACCCGAGAACCTCCAGGTCTTCCGCCCTGGCTTCCAAGGCGACAGGATTTCCCATCGCCCTCATCTCTTCCATGCTGGCTGGCGGGCTGACACTGGATGAAATCCCCTATTGGAGGGAGGGCACGCTGGACAAGTACACCCCCTGGGGCGACTACGTGGTGGTCAAGTTCGCACGCTGGGCCTTCGAGAAGTTCGAGGGTGCCGTGGACAAGCTGGGCACCCAGATGCGGGCCGTGGGCGAGGTCATGAGCATCGGGAAGACCTACAAGGAGGCTTTGCAAAAGGCGATCCGGTCCCTGGAGATCGGCAGGTATGGACTGGGATTCGCCACGGATTATCACCAAAGGCCCCTGGGGGACCTGCTGAAACTCCTATCCGAGCCCTCCAGCGAACGGCAATTCATCATGTACGAGGCCTTGCGCAAAGGCGCCAGCGTTGACCAACTGTACCGCAAGACCCGGATCAAGCCCTGGTTTATCGAACAGATGAAGGAACTCGTTGAACTCGAAAACGAAATCCTGAAATTCAAAGGGCGCGCCCTGCCCGATCCGCTTTTCATACAGGCAAAAAAGGACGGCTTTTCGGACCGCTACATCTCCCAGCTCCTGGGTACAACGGAAAAGGCGATCCGGGACAAGCGGATCTACCTGGGTGTCACGGAGGCGTGGGAAGCGGTGCCCGTGAGCGGGGTGGAAAACGCGGCCTATTACTACTCTACCTACAACGCCGCGGACAGCGTGACCACCACTCAGAAACCCAAGATCATGGTCCTGGGGGGAGGACCCAACCGGATCGGCCAGGGAATCGAATTCGACTACTGCTGTGTTCACGCGGCCTTCGCCATCAAGGACGAAGGCTACGAAGCCATCATGGTAAACTGCAACCCGGAGACCGTTTCCACGGATTACGACACCAGTGACAAGCTCTATTTCGAGCCCCTCACCGTGGAAGACGTGCTCAGTATCTACGAAAAGGAAAAGCCCGAGGGCGTGATCGTGCAGTTCGGCGGCCAAACCCCCCTGAACATCGCCGCAGAACTCGCCGAGGCAGGCGTTCCCATCCTGGGGACATCCCCCGCGGCCATCGACCTGGCCGAGGACCGGGACAGTTTCAGGAAAATGATGGGGGAGTTGGGGATCCCTCAGCCCGACTCGGGAATGGCCAGCAACCTGGAGGAGGCCCTCGAAGTGGCCGAAAGGATCGGCTACCCACTGATGGTCCGCCCATCCTACGTGCTGGGGGGACGGGCGATGGAGGTGGTGCACGACGGGGAGATGCTGAGTCATTATGTGGCGGCGGCGGTGGGGGTTTCCCCGGAAAGGCCCATCCTCATCGACAAGTTCCTGGAAAACGCCATCGAGGCCGAAGCAGACGCCATCTGTGACGGCAGGGACGCCTTTGTCCCTGCCGTGATGGAACACATCGAACTTGCGGGCGTCCATTCGGGGGATTCCGCCTGTGTCATCCCCCCCATCAGCATCCCGACCAAGCACCTGGACACCATCTATGAATACACCAAGAAGATCGCGATGGCCTTGAACGTGGTAGGCTTGATGAACATCCAATACGCCATCGCCAATGACACGGTTTACGTGCTCGAGGCCAACCCCCGGGCGTCCCGCACGGTCCCCTTGGTCTCCAAGGTCTGCAACATCTCCATGGCACGCGCGGCGACCCAGATCATCCTGGGGAAAAAACTGGCGGACCTGGGCATCGAGCCCAAGACCATTCCCCATTTCGGTGTGAAAGAAGCGGTATTTCCCTTTAACATGTTTCACGAGGTGGACCCCGTCCTGGGCCCGGAGATGCGGTCCACCGGCGAGGTTTTGGGTCTTGCGGATTCCTTCGGACTCGCCTATTACAAGGCCCAGGAAGCCACCCATCTGACCCTGCCCTCGGAGGGTTGCGTCCTGATCACCGTGTCTGAAGAAGACCGCCCCGCCGTGCTGCAGGTAGCCGAGGCCTTCAAGAGCCTTGGCTTTACCATCAGGGCCACACGGGGCACGCACGACTTCCTTGCTGCCAAGGGTATAGAGACTACGCCCATTCTGAAGATGCATGAAGGCCGGCCCAACATTGTCGACGCCATCAAGAACAACGAGATCCAACTCGTGATCAACACCCCCAGTGGTAAACTCAGCAAACACGACGACTCCTACATCCGCAAGTCGGCCATCAAGTACAAGATCCCTTACATCACCACCCTCGCAGCGGCCCTGGCCGCGGCAAAAGGGATCGAGGCCGTCAGGAAGGGGCACGGCGCGGTCAAGTCGCTCCAGGAATACCACGCCGACATCCGATGAACCCAAGGTGGTTGCCTCTCTCTACGGGATCGGGATAAAATCATTGCTGAGGGAGGAAACGAGAAAATCATGGATGGCATCGTAGGGCTTTACGGTTCCGGGGATCGTGAGTTGGTGAACAAGGCGTTCCTCGCAACCGGGGCCTGTCAGCACCGGGGAAAGGCCAGCACGGGCCTCGCGGTGGCAAACACCAAGGGCATTTACATTCACAAGGGGCTGGGAAGGATCGCGGAGGTCATCGACCCCAACACCATCAAGACGTTCCGTGACCTGGAGCCCCAGGCGGCCATCGGCAATATCGGGTACACCAAGAGGCGGGTTCCCGAAAAGGTGAACTCCGAGCCCATCCTGATCTGTCCCAGGAAGGCCTCATCATTCCAGGTGGCCATCACCATGGACGGCTACCTCATCCGGGATGACGACTTGCGGGCGGAACTGGAGGCGGATTACATTTTTCAGACCGACAACAAGACGGAGGTTGTGGGCACCCTTTTGCACAAGTACCTCTCCGAGGAGGGAATCCGGTTCGAGGCCGGGGAAAGGCTCCTGGAGGCCCTGGCGGGGAGGGCCACCTTTGCACTCACCGCCATCGTCCACGACGGGTCGAATGCGCACCTGGTGGCCCTGAACGACGCAAAGGCCTTCGCAAATCCTCGACGCTTTGCCGGATCACCGCCACCTCACGGGACAGAACGGAGACCACTTCTAAGAGCCCGCGCAGCAAGGGTACCACCGCTCCCAATGGTCCTTCGGCCATGCCGAAGGAGGAGGGTTTTTCTTCCCCCTCTGCGGCTTTTTCCAGGACCGGCCCGGGAACCGCACGCTCCGCTTCCCGTGGCTCCTCCCCCTGGGGCACATCCTTCTTGCTTTTCTGGGCAACGGGCAGTTTCATGGGGCCCTGGAACACCTCCACCCACTCCGCCCGGAACGCGTCCGGGCCCCGATGGCGCGCCTCTTCGGGGGACCTTCCCACGGGATTCCTTGCGATGGCGCGGACGCATCGCGAGGCGATGGTTTCCGGGTATAGCGAAAAGAACGGCGTTTGCTCTTTGAAAAGTTTGCCTTCTTCGATGGTTTCAATGGGTCGTTTTCCCATGTTACGATAGCCCCTATGAGGGCGTTCATGCCTGCCTGCCGTCAGGCAGGGTTGTAGTAGTGAAGCCGTTGATCCAGGTCTTTCTGCAACTCTTCCACTCCACAGAGGCATAAAACTTGTTTCTAAAAGTTTCCCTGAAAAACTCATCAAGCACAGTACGGTTGAAGCGTTCCACAAATCCGTTAGTTCTCGGAGCAGCCACCTTTGTCCTGCGGTGCTTAATATCGTTAAACTCCAGAAATATCTGATAGGGATGGATCATGGGTTTACCGCAGTACTCCCTGCCGTTATCTGTAAGGATGTGCTCAATGACAAGGCCATGGTCTCGGTAAAAGGGCAATACCCGGTCATAGAGCACATCCACTGCCGTTTCAGGAAGTTTTGAAGTGTACAGTTTCCCGAAAGCATAAGAACCGTAGGTATCCACAACAGCTTGCAGATAGATGCGACCGATCCCCTTGATGGTACCGACCATAAAGGTGTCTTGTGAGAGGAGATATCCAGGATAAGGACTTTCCACATGCCGCTCCCTGAAGCAGGGATTGGCCTTCTCAAGAAGTTTGATCTGTTCTTCTGTCAGGTCCACATCCTTGCCGTTTTTCTCCTCTTCGAGGCGAAGAAGGCGTTTGTATTTGGTCTCCATGCCTTCCTTCAGCCATATGTTGCGTACCGTACTGGGGCATACCGTGATGCTCTGCAACCGGAGATGATCACTGATCCGTACAGGTCCCCAGGCGGGATGCTCAAGGGAAAGCTTCATGACCTTTTTTTACCTCGGGGGGTGTTTCATTGGCAAAGGTCTTTGGGATAGGTGGCCGGTCAATCAGGCCCTCCCCGCCTGACCAGCGGGCAGGGAAGCCCTTTTCCGGAAGGCCCTCTTGTACTCGTAGAACCGGCTTCGGGAAACTCCGTGGTGGCGCCAGGCTTCTGATACGTTTCGAAGTTTTTCAGCAAGTTGTAGCAATATGAGTCTCTTTTGTGCCAACTTCTCTTTGGCAGTCATGTCTTTCTACTTTATCAATTTATCATCTTCTCTAAGGAGCGTTCAACTAACACCTTTCGAATCCCATTTTTGTCCAGATTGGACTGAAACACCTATGAAAAAGCACCGTGTCAAGGGAAAAATTTTCGAGTGCGGCATGGCAAGAACGCTCGGAGGTAAACTCAGCAGGTAATTTTCAGGTGTTGTGAAAACTGACGGGACTTGAGTTGTAAAAAGGGGTGTTTTGGCGTGATTTGTGTGGTTTTGTGTGGTCTGACGTTGTAATGTCAGAGCAAACGAAAAGGGCTTACAAGATATCGGATTTTCAAGCGATTTCTTGCAAGCCCTTAGTATTCTTATGGAGGCGGCAACCGGATTCGAACCGGTGAATAACGGTTTTGCAGACCGCTGCCTTAGCCACTTGGCTATGCCGCCTTTTTTCTGGAGCGGGAAACGGGACTTGAACCCGCGACAACCACGTTGGCAACGTGGGGCTCTACCAGCTGAGCTATTCCCGCACTATGAATGTAATTTTACAATTCGGATAGCCTTTGTCAACTCAAAAAGAGGAAGGATAAAAGGGGTGTCCGCCCAAGTATACCGAGCTGAAAGAAGGCATACTTTAACTTGCTTTTTTCTGCTGGGAAAAGACCTGGTGAAACTGCCGGAAGTAGTCCCACCCTGACCAAATGGTCAGAAAGAGCGCCCCCCACAGAAAGGCCATCCCAACTTTGTGAAAATTTGCTCCAAAATAGGTGTAATGGATGCAAAGTCCCATGAGGGCTACCGACTGAAAGATGGTCTTGTACTTGCCCAGGGTCCGGGCCTGAATCACGACTCCTTCATTGGCGGCCACGGCCCTGAGTCCTGTCACAGCCATTTCCCGTGTGATAATAACCATTACCATCCAGATGGGTATGCGGTTCAGAGGGATCAGCATAATCATAGTCAGCGATACCAGAAGTTTGTCGGCAAGGGGATCGAGGAATTTTCCCAGCACAGTGACTGCTCCATACCTTCTCGCAAAGTATCCATCCAGGATGTCGGTCACAAAGGCTAAGCCTAAGAAAAGGCCTGCCAGGAAGCTGGTCAGCCTTCCGGAGATGCCAAGGCATATAAGCACCACCGGGATGCAGGCCACCCTGATGACCGTCAGTTTGTTGGGTAGTGAGGATATTTTTTCGGTAGGATCGGATCCCATGAATCGCTTTGATTTACCTTGTCCCTGCATTGTATGACCGGTAGAATTCCAGGACACGCTGGATAAAGCTCCTTGTCTCCGGATAGGGCGGTATCCCCCTTGATGCCACGACTGCCTCAGGTCCGGCATTATAGGCGGCCAGAGCCAGGGCCATGTCATTGTTGAAGCGTTTCAGCATAAGACTGAAATACCGGGTGCCTCCAAAAATATTTTCTTCAGGATTGAAGGGATTATTCACATCCATAGCATCGGCCGTAGGGGGCATGAGCTGCATGAGCCCCTGGGCTCCCTTCCTGGAGACCGCTTTATGATCGAACCCTGATTCCGCCTTGATGATCGCCCTGATGAGATTGGGATCCACCCCGAACCGTCTGGAGGCCTGAACAATGATGCCATCATATTTTTCAAGATATTCCGAGACAGTGGCCTTTGGGCTCTTTAAGTATAACTGGTAGCGTGCATCCGTCTTGATATTGGTAAAGTGCCAGACCCCGTTTTCATCCCTGTAGCGGAAAATATCTGCACATACAGACGAGGTGGTAAGTAAGAGGGCTGCGACACACATGGCGGCCCTCCTGGCAGCATCTTTAGTGCGCATGACTACCCCAGCTTTTTCCAGTCGGCCAGAAATTTTTCCAGCCCGATATCAGTCAATGGATGTTTGATGAGCTGCTGTATGACTTTATATGGTATGGTCGCAATATCTGCGCCCATGAGGGCGGCATCAAGCACATGGATTGGATTCCTTATGCTGGCCACTATGATTTCGGTTTCAAAACCATAGTTATCGAATATGGTGCCTATGTCGTCTATCAGGTCCATGCCCCTGGTGCTTATATCGTCCAGCCTCCCCACAAAGGGACTCACATATGCGGCGCCTGCCTTTGCCGCCATCAGCGCCTGCACAGGAGAAAAGCAGAGAGTCACATTGGTGCTGATCCCCTCCCTGGAGAGGATGCGGACAGCTTTTAGTCCCTCCTCGATCAGCGGGATTTTAACAACGATGTTATCCGCAAGCCCTGCAAGCTCCCTTGCCTCCTTGATCATTCCCTCGGCGTCCACACTGACTACCTCAGCGCTCACCGGGCCGTCCACTATTGCGCAGATCTCTTTTATAAGTCCCTTAAATTCTCTTTGCTCCTTGGCCACCAGGCTCGGGTTCGTGGTCACTCCATCCACCATCCCGAGTTCGTTTGCCTTTTTGATCTCATCAACATTGGCCGTATCGATGAAGAACTTCATAACGCCTCTCCTTTCCGTAGCCGTTCAGCCTCTTGAACTTTAAAAATTTTACTCCCAAACAGGGAGAGAAATGTCTCTCATCTCAGTTTATTTTCAGGTGGCTAAATCTTTGCTCCTTTCCAAATGAGATACCATATCCCTCTATCTCTTACTTCCGTTTTTCATTTCTTGCAGGAATTTGTCGGCGCAAGTCTTCCCGCAAAAGAAAAATTCTCGGCCGTTGATCACCTTTCGATGGGCGTCCCTGAGCGGGATATAGGTCTTGCAATAGGGATCCTGGACCATCTCATCAATAATGCTCCCTTCCTCGTTGGTTTTCGCCCTCTGTCCCGGGCCGAGAAATGTTTTTATGACACGGTAGAGCAGGTAAAAAAGAAGCCCGAGTATAATCAAACGCACCATTTATGTCTCTCCCACGGGAATGACCGTCTGCCCCTCTTCGGGGAGGGCCGTGAGCAGGTCTATCATTCTTTTCCCCAATACGGGGTGCACCAGATCCGGGGCCAGGTCAACCATGGGCACCAGGACAAACCGCCTCAGGTGCATGAGCGGGTGGGGGACCATCAAGTCTTTGTTTTTCAAGATCTCCTGTCCGAAAATCAGGATATCAAGGTCTATGGGCCGAGGGGCCCATTTCCTTTCCCTCTTTCTTCCCATGACCTTTTCAATGGCCTGGAGCTGAACGATCAGCCGGTGCGCAGAGAGGTGCGTGCTCAATGATATCACGGCATTGATATACCACTCATGGCCTTGTACGCCCACCGGCTCTGTCCGGTAAAAGGGGGAACAGCTACCTGTAGTGCAGCCCGAGATCCGTTCCATAAGCTCGATAGCCCGGAGGCAGTTATTCATGCGGTCTCCGAGATTCGAGCCTATGCCGATATAAGCATCTGTAGGTGTTTTTGAGGGCCTTCCCGCCATCATAAGTTCATTGTCTTCAGTCTTTCCAGTGCCTCGGCAAGCCGTTGTCTATTTTGGGTGAGTGCGATCCTGATATAGCCTTCACCCGGTTCCCCAAAACCATTGCCGGGGGTCACCACCAGGCCCGCCTCCTCAAGCAGGCGCGTTGCCAGGCTGGCGGAGGTATATCCTTCAGGCACCCTGACCCAGAGATAAAAGGTGGCTTTGGGGGGAATCAGTTCGAGCCCGATTTCCCTGAGACCCTGAACCATCAGATCCCTGCGCCTCGCATAGATTTGCCTCATCTCCTCGACGCAGGATTGATCTCCCGTGATGGCCTCGATCCCGGCTAACTGTATTGCTTGAAAAGCGCCTGAGTCAATATTACTCTTGACCGCCCCGAGCCCCTGAATGGCCTCTTGGTTACCTACGGCAAACCCGATCCTCCAGCCTGTCATGTTATAGGTTTTGGAAAGAGAGTGAAATTCGAGGCCCACATCCTTGGCTCCTTTGGCTTCGAGGAAGCTGGGAGGCCTGAAGCCATCGAAGGCCATCTCGGTGTAAGCGGCATCGTGACATATTATAACCTCATGCGTTTTGGCAAACTCCACCACGCGGTCGAAAAATGTCGTGTCCGCTACAGCGGATGTCGGATTATTGGGGTAATTGATGAACATGACTTTCGCACGGTCAGCCACATCGCCAGGTATGGCATCCAGGTCAGGGAGAAAACCGTTTGTTTCCAGCAGAGGCATGAAGAAGGATTGTCCCCCGGCAAAGAGGGTTGCGATATGGTAAACTGGATAGGCAGGGGTCGGCACCAGGACCGTATCGCCCGGATTAATGAATGCTAATGGAAAATGCGCGATCCCTTCTTTGCTTCCAATGAGGATGACTACCTCAGAGGCAGGGTCAAGACCCACCCCAAACCGCTCCCCGTACCACTTGGCCACGGTCTGCCTGAACAGCTTCATCCCGGAGTAAGAGGGATATCGATGGTTGGTGGGATCTTCCACGGCCCTCTTGAGGGCATCAATGATGTGCGCTGGGGTGGGCAGGTCCGGGTCACCCACCCCGAGATCGATTATGTCCACCCCCCGGGCCATAACCTCTTCTTTTTTTCGATCGATTTCTTTGAAAAGGTAAGGCGGAAGTTTGGCGAGTCTTTCCGCTCGGTTGAATGTTTTCATGGTCGATTTTCTTTATCTCCTTTTGGTGATCTAAAATTCCTGGGGCCGTATGACCCCTTCAAAAACAGATCCCCGCCAAGGTATTTTGGCCAGGAAGGCAATGAATCATCTGAGGCCGAGCACGTCCTGCATGTCGTAAAGGCCCACTGGCTGTCCTACCACCCATAGGGCGGCCTTCACCGCTCCCCGGGCAAAATTGTCGCGATTATGGGCGCGGTGTATTAATTCGAGCCTCTCGCCGATACCCCCGAACATGACCGTGTGTTCTCCGGTGATGTCCCCGGCGCGCCAGGTTTGAATGCCGATTTCCTCGTCGGTTCGTTCTCCGATCATGCCCCTGCGCTCATACACGGCTACCTTCTCCAAATTGCGGTCTGCCGCTTCTGCCAATATCTGGGCGAGACGCATGGCAGTTCCGCTAGGGGCGTCTTTTTTCAGGCGGTGATGGACTTCCAGGATTTCCATATCATAGTCTTTGCCGAGGATCCGCGCCATGTCCCTGACGATTTTGAACATGACGTTGACGCCGACGCTCATGTTCGGAGCCATCACGCACCTGATCTGGCTTGCCAGTCTCTTCACATCCTCCAACATATCTCCCACGATTCCGGTAGTGCCGATAACCATGGCCACTCCCCCGCCCTGAGCCATCCGGAGGTTTTCCAGGGTGGCCTCCGGGTTGGTAAAATCGATCAGGACGTCTGCCTCTTTAAGGGATTGATCGCTCGGACCGGAAATCTTGATATCCAGCCCTCCTATCCCCGCTGTCTCGCCGACATCCTGACCCATAGCCGGGTGATCGGCCCTTTCAAAGGCTCCGACCAATGTGATTTCTGGATTCTGATGGATCATATTGATGATCCGCTTCCCCATCCTTCCGGCAGCACCGGCAACGATTGCCTTTACCATTGTTTTGTCTCCCTGTGGCTAAAGGTTTGAAAGTAGCAATAAATCAGACGTTCTCAGAGGAGGGCCTCATGGTGTAAGCGGCCCTGGTAGATTATGGAGGTGTTGCCTTCGAGCCAGACTTTTTCAAAGGCATGTCCTCTTTTCTTGAAATGAATGACGAGTTCTTCACCTCCCCTGGTTTTAACCGTTACGGGAGATGCCGCCAGATCCCGTGCCGAAGCCACCAGTGCGCAGGCAATGGCTCCGGTTCCACAAGCCAGCGTCTCCCCTTCCACGCCCCTTTCATAAGTCCGCATTTCCAGTTGGTGAGGTCCGCTGATTTTCATGAAGTCGGCATTCGTACCTTCAGGTGAAAAGAGTTTGTGGTACCTAATGGATTTTCCTTCCGTCTCCACAGGGTGCGCCTGGAGATCCTCCACCTGTATTACCACGTGGGGTACGCCGGTATTGATAAAATCAACGGTCTTCCACCCCCGGTGCTGATCAAGCTCAATATTCAGCGAGAGCCCCTTCGGCTCCGGCATGAGTACCTTTACCATTCGGCCGTTCACCTCCGAAGAGACAGGACCGCTGAGGGTCTCAAAGGTCATCTTTTGACCTGCAATCCCATTGAGATATGCAAAGCGCGATATGCACCGGCTGCCGTTACCGCACATCTCCACCTCTCCGCCGTCCGCATTCAGGTATCTCCATCCGAAGTCACATTTATCGGAGCGTGTCACAAGGATGACGCCGTCAGCACCTACAGACTTCCTCCGCCTGCAGACACTCCGTACAAGACCGGGGAGTTCGTCATCACTGATTCGTCCCTCTCTGTTGTCGATCAGGACGAAGTCGTTGCCGCTCCCGCTCATTTTCCAGAATTCGATCTCCTTCATCTTTCCACCAGCAGACTGTCCCCCTCTTGCTCTAATGCCCTGGGTTCCAGGTCAGGAGATTTTTCTCAGAAAATCGGGGATGTTTTCCCCTCTTACCAGATCCTCGTAAGTTTCCCTGGCGCGGATGGTATAGAACTTGTCTCCTATGGCCATCACTTCGCAAACCCTGGGCCTTGAATTATAGGTGGAAGACATACTGAACCCGTAGGCACCGGCACTCATGATGGCCAGAAGGTCCCCCTGTCCAGAGGCCTGTATTTGTCTGCCTTTCGCAAAAAAATCGCCCGACTCACAGATGGGGCCCACGATATCCGCCATGACCTTTGCATTCCCGGCGATCTTGACCGGCTGAATTTCATGATAGGAATTGTACAGGCTCGGTCGCATCAGATCATTCATGGCGGCATCTACGATAATGAAAGTCTTCTGCGATGTAGTCTTGGTATAAAGCACCGTTGTCACTAAGATGCCCGCGTTCCCCACGATTACACGACCCGGCTCCAGGATCAATGTGAGCTGGCTTCCCGTAAGCTCGGGCTTTATGGCATTGGCGTATTCCTTGGGATGAGGGGGAGCCTCATCGCGATACGTGATACCAAGACCGCCTCCCAGGTCCAGGTAGTCGATCCGAATGCCCGCCCCATTCAACTTCCGGATAAGCTCTTTCACGCGACGAAGTGCATCCACAAAAGGGCTCAGCTCCGTCAGCTGAGAGCCGATATGGCAGGAGACACCCGAGACCAGGAGATTCTTCATCCCTGCAGCTGCCATGTAATGCTCCAATGCCTCGCTTATGTCGATCCCGAATTTGTTTTCTCTCATGCCGGTGGCGATATAGGGGTGAGTCCCAGGATCCACATCAGGGTTGACCCTGATAGCGATCCTGGCTTTTTTGCCAAGGGAACCGGCCACCTCGTTCAGTCTTTGAATCTCCTGGGTGGATTCCACATTAAACATGAGAATGCCCGATTCCAGCGCATACTCCAGATCTTCCGAGCGTTTCCCCACGCCGGAGTATACGATCTTTTCCGGCTCCACTCCGGCCTTAAGAGCTCGATAGAGCTCTCCACCCGAGACGATGTCCATGCCTGATCCCTGGCTGGCGAACAACCTCAGGATCGCCAGATTGGAATTTGATTTTACGGAAAAACAGGTCAGGTGCCTGATGTCTTTAAATGCGCTGTCAAATGCAGTGTAGTGCTGTTTCAGGGTGGCATGGGAATAAAGGTAGAAAGGCGTTCCAACCTCTTGTGCCACCTCCGAGATGGGTACCTGTTCGCAGTAAAGATCCTGTCCTTTGTAATGAAAGTGATGCATCGTGAGTGTCCAAAATAGATTGGGAGTTGAATTTGACTATTCGAATTTTGATCATTCGGTATTGTTATTGTCAACCAGCACCTTGGTACTGTCCGAGGCTGGACCGGAAACGCCCCCTGAGCCCATGAGGCGTACCTGAAAAAAGTGGATCCCTTTTTCCGGCTTAAGCGGAATCTCGCAACGAAAGATTCCTCCGGAAATCACGGGCCCCCGGATTTCTCTGAGATCGTCATATCCGAGGGGGCATCCCTCGCAGGGGGGGCTATTGAGGGGATAACGGACATGAAAAACCCGGCACCCTTGAATCTCCCATTTTCCCTGGTCTTTCTGAAACACCCGTCCTGTCAGGACCACCCTGTTGTTTTCCCATTGGGCCTTGAGTTGGGATACTCTCAGGGGCATTTCCTGTCCGGGGAGGGTAGGCGGCCCTTTTGTCCCGCAGCAGATCAGGCAAAGCAACAGAAAAAGAGATGTCAGAACGGTGGATTCTTTCCTCAGTCTCAAATGCCCAATTCCTCCTTGGCCTTTTTAAGGCTCTCCCTGACTGCATTCGGCCCTGTCCCGCCCTGGAGATTCCTCCTGGATATACAGGAGGCCGGGTCGAGCCATCCGTATACATCCTCTTCGATCTGGGCAGAAAACTTTTGCAATTCTTCCAGCGACAGATCGCGGAGTTCCTTGTTTTGTTCAGCCGCAAAAAGGACCAGCCTGCCCACGACCTCATGGGCCCTCCGGAATGTCAACCCTTTAAGGACCAGGTAGTCAGCGAGGTCCGTAGCCACCAGAAAGCCCTCCTGTGCAGCCTCCCTGAGCCTTTCGGCGTTGAAGGTGATAGCACCCAAAAGCCCTTCCATGACTTCCAGACAAATCTCAAGTGTATCCACTGTGTCGAAAAGGCCCTCTTTGTCCTCCTGCATGTCCTTGTTATAGGAGAGAGGCAGTCCTTTCATGGTGGTAAGGAGCGCGATCAGATGGCCATAGATCCGTCCGCTCTTTCCTCTGACCAGCTCGGGCAGATCGGGGTTCTTTTTTTGGGGCATGATACTGCTTCCCGTACAGTAGGCATCCGCAATATTTACAAAGCCGAATTCCTCGCTGGACCATAGGATCAGTTCTTCGCTCATCCGGCTCAGGTGCATCATCACCAGGGAGGCGTGAAAGAGAAATTCGAGCACAAAATCACGGTCGCTCACTGCGTCCATGCTGTTCCGGCTAATGTCATGGAAGCCCAGTTCCCTGGCCATCATTTCCCTGTTTAGATTAAAGGTGGAACCTGCAAGAGCCGCGCTCCCTGAGGGCAGGATATTCACCCGTACCAAAGATTCTCGGAAGCGCTCCATATCCCTGTTAAGCATCTCATAATAGGCCAGAAGATGGTGTGCCAAGAGCACCGGCTGCGCCCGCTGGAGGTGAGTATAGCCCGGCATCATAATATCGAAGTTTTTTTCGGCACTCAGAACAATCGCACGTTGGACCGCCCTTATGGCGTTCATCATGCGCTCAATGGCATCCCTCACATACAGCCGCATATCCAGGGCTACCTGATCATTGCGGCTCCTTCCAGTGTGGAGTTTTTCCCCGAGTTCCCCTACTTTATCCACCAGGGCCTTTTCAATCAGGCCGTGGATATCCTCAAACTCTTTTGCCTCAACGGGTAGTTCCCCCCTTTCTATCTCACGCCTGATCTGTCCCAAGGCCTTGGTGATACGGGATGCTTCCTCCTCTGTCAGGATCTTTTGCTGTGCCAACATCTTGCAGTGGGCTATACTACCTTCAATGTCATAGGCATACAGCCGCCTGTCAAAATCGATCGAGGCATTGAACCGGTTAACCAATTCGTCCGGATCTTCTCGAAATCGTCCTCCCCAGACCTTTTGGGTCATAAGCTTGTCCTTTCTCTTTTATACGAACCTTTACCGGCTCCGCTCCATGAGCTTTGCAATCTTGAGGCGCAGTCCATTGAGCCTTATGAATCCCTCGGCGTCCATCTGGTGGTACACCTTTTCATCTTCAAAGGTGGCGAAGTCGGGATCGTATAGGGATGATTCTGATTTTCTCCCCACCACCATACAGTTTCCCTTGTAAAGCTTCAATCTGACGATGCCGTTGACATTCTTTTGTGTCTCATTTATCAGGGCTTGGAGCATTGCTCGCTCAGGCGAATACCAGTACCCGTAATAGATCATCTCTGCATAGCGGGGGATCAGCTGATCACGGATATGCATCACTTCCCGGTCCATGGTTATAGATTCCATGGCAATGTGGGCGGTTCTGAGGATAGTCCCGCCGGGGGTCTCGTAGACACCCCTTGATTTCATTCCCACATAGCGGTTTTCTACCATGTCCACCCGGCCGATACCGTTCCGCCCGCCCAACTCGTTCATATAAGCGAGAAGCTGTGCAGGGGACATCGACCTGCCGTCTACAGCAACAGGACTTCCCTCCCTGAACTGGATCTCCACATAGGTAGGCTGATCCGGCGCATCCTCGGGGGCCACGGACAGTACATACATGTCCTCGGGCGGCTCCATCCAGGGGTCTTCAAGGATCCCGCCCTCAAAACTGATGTGGAGCAGGTTTCTATCGCTGGAGTAAGGTTTCCTTTTGCTGACCGGTATCGGGATGCGGTGTTTGCGGGCATATCGTATGAGATCTTCCCTGCCTTTGAAATCCCATATCCTCCAGGGTGCGATGATCTTGAGATCGGGATCAAGGGCCATATAGGAGAGTTCAAATCTCACCTGGTCATTGCCCTTTCCGGTGGCACCGTGGCTCACGGCATTTGCTTTCATCTCATGGGCTACCCTTACCTGGCCCTTGGCGATCAGGGGTCTGGCCAGAGAGGTGCCAAGGAGGTAAGTAGATTCATATATGGCGTTTGCTTTCAGGGCAGGCCAGACGAAATCCTTTACAAACTCCTCCCTTAAATCTTCAATGACTACATCCTGGGCACCCGTGTTCAGGGCCTTATCCCTGATACCCTGAACCTCTTCCCCCTGACCCAAGTCCGCCGCATAGGCGATGATCGGGCACTTGTAGGTCTCGATGAGCCATTTGAGGATAACGGAGGTATCCAGACCTCCGGAGTAAGCCAGAACAATTTTTTCTATTTTTTTGCCCAATGGTTTTCCTCCTGAGTTTTCACCCCGAAAAGGCGCCGCACTGTTGAAGATGCCGAAGGAATTTCAAGACCTTTTGTTTCCAAGGACTAACATCTCCAGTAATGCCTGGTGGAGGTGCATCTTGTTCTCAGCTTGGTCGAATACAGCGGAGCGCTCCCCTTCAAGGACCTCTTCAGAGATCTCCTCACTCCTATGGGCGGGAAGACAATGCATAATTAGGACATCCGGCTTTGCCTTAGAAACCAGTGAGGCATTAACCTGGAAACCCTGGAAATCGGCCAGACGTTTCCCCCTTTCCTTTTCCTGGCCCATGCTGGCCCAGACGTCCGTGTTGATGATATCGGCGTCCTGAACTGCCTCTACTGGATCTGTGACAAGTGTGATCTCTCTTCCGCAGCCTTTCATCACGACCGGGTCGGGGGTATAAGCCGGAGGACATGCAAGTACGAGCTTGAACCCGAGGATGCGTGCGGCATTGATCCATGAATGCGCCACATTGTTGCCATCTCCAACCCATGCCACTTTGAGATTATCCAGCGTTCCTCTCTTCTCCTTGACGGTCATAAGGTCGCTCAGGATTTGGCAGGGGTGGTACATGTCTGTTAGGGCATTGATAATGGGGATACTCGCCCAGCGAGCCATTTCCTCCACCAGCGCCTGGGCATAAGTCCTCACGGCCAGGACATCCAGGTATCGGGAAAGGACCCGGGCGGTATCTTTGACCGGTTCGTCCCTGGACATCTGGGTGTCTGCTTTGCTGAGAAACAGAGTCTGCCCCCCCAGCCTTCCCATAGCTACCTCAAAGGAGACCCGGGTTCTGGTCGAGGCTTTGTCGAACATGAGACCAAGGGCGTACCCCTGGAGCGGTGCACCCACGCTGCGGCCAGCTCTTTTTATCTCCAGGCCCCTGTCGATGAGATAGAGAATCTCATCTCGACTCAGGTCTTTCAAGGTCAGGAGGTCCCTTTTCATTGCATGTATATCCTTCAATAATCGTAAATCGTGAGAGTTTGCTCTTTTGAAAAGGCAGGCCTAAATCAGCCAGTTTTCATCTCCCCGAGGATTCTGTCTAAGGCGCCAATCAGGAGTTCAATCTCCTCTCTGCCTACGATGAGGGGTGGCAGAAAACGTAATATTTTTTCCTGCGTGCAATTAATAAGGAAGCCCTGTTTCATGCAGGCCTCTACCACGGGTGCGCCGGGGACATCCATCTCCATGCCGAGTATTAGACCCAGGCCGCGCACCTCCTTTATAAAGCCGTAGTGCTCTTTGAGCCTCTCCAGCCCGTTCTTGAAGAAGAGACCTATCTCACGGCAGTGGTCCAGATGACCATCCTGGAGCAGGCTCCTGAGGACGGCGGCTGATACAGCAGTGACCAGAGGAGTCCCCCCGAAGGTGGTAGCGTGACTTCCGGGCCCGAAAGCCTCGGCCAGCTTTTCTATGGCAAGCATTGCGCCGATGGGAAGACCGTTCCCAAGGGCCTTTGCCAGCGTCATAATGTCGGGGGTCACGCCGTAATGCTCGTGGGCGAAAAGCTTGCCCGTACGTCCCATGCCCACCTGGACCTCATCGAAGATGAGGAGGCAGTTCCTTTCATTACACTTGGCCCTAACCCCTTCCAGGTAACCGGGCTCTGGGCAGATGACACCACCTTCACCCTGAATGGGCTCGAGCATCACAGCGCAGACCGATTCGTCCCACGCCCGGTCAAGGGCCTCCAGGTCATTGAATGGCACGAACTTGAACCCCTCCAAAAGGGGATCAAACCCTGTCTTTATCTTGCCCTGACCGGTGGCTGAAAGCGTGGCCATGGTACGGCCGTGAAAGGAATTCTCCATGGAGATGATTATATGCTTTTCATGCCCGAATTTTTCATGGGCATAACGTCTTGCCAATTTGATAGCTGCCTCATTTGCCTCGGCTCCGCTGTTGCAGAAAAAGACCCTGTCCGCAAAAGAGTGCTCCACCAGAAGCCGGGCCAGCTCCACCTGAGGCTCGGTATAGTAAAGATTGGAGACATGCACCAGTTTCCTGGATTGCTCCTCCAGCACGCGGGTAACGAGGGGGGAACTGTGCCCCAGGGCGCATACGGCTATCCCGCCAACGAAATCGAGGTATTCCTTCCCCTGATCGTCCCATACCTTGCAACCCTCACCCTTTACCAGGGTTACAGGGAACCGTCCGTATGTCCGGAACATGTATGTGTCTGCAGACTTGATGGTTTCACTGATGTCGTATGGCATTTTCCACCCGCTATCTTCAGGAGAGGATCTGCGTCCCCACCCCGACTTTGGTAAATATTTCCAACAGCAGGGCGTGCTCGGTCCTTCCATCGATTATATGCGCCTTTTTGACACCGGCCGATACCGCCTCGAGACAACAATTGACTTTCGGGATCATGCCGCCCATGATGACGCCCTCCTTGATGAGGCGCGGTATTTCTCCCACATTTAAGGTGGAGATAAGCGTGCCGTCCTGATCGAGGACCCCTTCGGTATCGGTGAGCAGTATCAGTTTTCTCGCCTTGAGGGCCGCAGCGATGCGGCCCGCGACCAGATCGGCATTGATATTGTAAGTCTCGCCCCCGCTCCCGGCGCCTACCGGAGCAATGATGGGAATGAAGTCGCTGTTAATTAGCCCTTCCAGAATCCCCGTGTCAATCGAGGTGATCTCGCCCACCATGCCGATATCAATGATCTCAGGGGGCTGATCGTCCCCTCTGTCTTTGAGGTATTGCATTTTTCGGGCAGTGATAAGCTGGCCGTCTTTGCCGGAGAGCCCAACGGCCCGGCCCCCGTTTTGGTTGATCAGGTTCACTATTTCCTTATTGACCTTCCCCACCAGGACCATCTCAACCACGTCCATGGTCTGACTGTCGGTGACCCGCATTCCATCCACAAATTGTGACTCGATGGAGAGCCTTTTGAGGAGATCTCCAATCTGCGGCCCCCCGCCGTGCACCACGATCGGGTTGAGGCCCACATACTTCATGAGAATGATGTCCAATGCGAAGTGCTGTTTCAGCTGGCCGTCCACCATGGCGCTGCCTCCATATTTGACTACAATGGTGGCTCCTTTGAACTTTTGGATATAGGGCAGCGCTTCTATCAGTATCTTGGCCCTGTCGGTGTGATTGATCATAGTATATACCTGCTCAGGTTTTCGTCCTCTAAGATGTCTTCCAGCTTTTCGGCTACATACTTTTTGGTAATGGTGACGCTCTGGGATCCCATGTTCGGGGCATCGAAGGAGATCTGGTCCAGTAGTTTTTCCATGACCGTGTGCAGGCGGCGCGCCCCGATGTTTTCCGTCCGCTCATTGACCTTACTGGCCATAGCGGCAATTTCCCTGACAGCCTCCTCTTCGAACAGGAGTTCGACACCTTCGGTGGCCAGCAGAGCCCTGTACTGTGTGATCAGTGCATTTTTCGGTTCGGTGAGGATCCTTACGAAGTCCTCCATGGAAAGGGAGTCGAGTTCCACCCGTATAGGAAACCTCCCCTGCAATTCCGGGAGCAGATCCGAAGGCTTACTGACGTTAAAAGCCCCGGCTGCAATGAAGAGAATGTGATCGGTCTTGACCATCCCGTACTTGGTCATTACGGTGGAGCCCTCCACAATGGGCAGAAGGTCCCTTTGGACTCCTTCCCGGGAGACATCCGGTCCGTGGCGTGATTCAGCCCCTGCCACTTTGTCGAGCTCATCCAGGAAGATGATTCCGTTCTGTTCAGTCATCCGGATGGCCTGCCCGATCACTTTGTCCATGTCTATGAGCTTCTGGGATTCTTCCTGCATGAGAATTTCCATGGCCTCAGGGATTTTCACGCGCCTCTTTTTTTTCTTCCCCGGAAAAATATTGCCGAAGACTTCCTTGATGTTAAACTCCATCTCCTCCAGTCCCGCACTGGAGAAAATCTCCACCATAGGCACATTGCTATTGGTGACTTCCAGCTCCACATAACGCTCGTCCAGCTTGCCATCCTTTAGCATGCGCCTCAATTTCTCCCTGGTTGAAGGAGCTTCTGCCCGCTCCGCCTTTACCACCTCCAGGGTTTTCCCCTTTTCTTCGGCTTCTTCCCCGCGCTGATCTTCCTTCTTTCTGGGAAGCAATAGATCAAGGAGCCTGTCTTCGGCCAGCTCCCAGGCCTTGCTCTGGACCTTCTCTTCCTCGGCCTTTTTGGCCATGTTTACGGCCAATTCTGTCAGTTCCCTCACCATGGATTCCACATCCCGTCCTACGTAGCCTACCTCGGTGAACTTTGTGGCCTCCACCTTGATAAAAGGGGAGTTAGCGAGCCGGGCCAGGCGCCTTGCTATCTCGGTCTTGCCTACGCCGGTGGGGCCTATCATTATGATATTCTTGGGGGCTATCTCATCTCGCAGCTCTTTCGGCACCTGCTGTCGCCGCCACCGGTTTCTCAGGGCGATGGCCACTGAGCGCTTGGCCTGGTCCTGCCCGATGATATATTTGTCTAACTCGCAGACAATCTCTTTGGGGGTCAGGACCTTAAAAAATTGATCCCCATCATTATTCTTCTTTGCCGGGTTTTCCATTACTCAAATTACCTTCCAGCACCCCAGCTCCTGCATCCAGCCGCCGAAGCACGTAGTGGCAGCCCCGTGCAGGAAGCAGGCACAGGTTACCCCTCCTCATGGAGTTCAAGTACCTCAATTTCCTCATTAGTGTAAACGCAAATGGAAGCCGCGATTTTCATTGACTCTCGGGCGATCTGTACGGCATCCAGCCGGGAGTGTGCAATAAGGGCCCGGGCCGCGGCTAGGGCATAGGGTCCTCCAGACCCGATGGCGGCTGCGGACTCATCAGGCTCGATCACATCACCTGTCCCCGATATGATCAGGATGTGCTCACTGTCCATAGCCAGAAGAAGCGCTTCGAGCCTCCGTAGGATTTTATCGGTCCGCCAGTCCTTGGCCAGTTCAACGGCAGCCCTGGCGAGGTTCCCATTGTACGTCTCAAGCTTTCCCTCCAGCCTCTCAAAAAGGCTGAAGGCATCGGCAGCCGCACCTGCAAAGCCCACCAGGA
This sequence comes from Deltaproteobacteria bacterium, assembly GCA_029933075.1. Classification (GTDB taxonomy): domain Bacteria; phylum Desulfobacterota; class DSM-4660; order Desulfatiglandales; family Desulfatiglandaceae; genus JAOZOW01. Next base: position 20,385 of record JAOZOW010000034.1, read on the forward strand.
CCTTGTCTCTGTACATGGGGCGCACTTTTGAGGCCTTGTGTTTCATGATGGTTTCCCCAAGGCTTACCTGGCCGTCCCCAGCCATGACCGCCTTGCCATCCTTTCTGACGGCGAGAACTGTGGTTGCTTTCATTTTGGGAATACCGTCCTGCCCTCTCTCCCCATGCTTCTTATTATACGGGTTATACGGGATCAACCAAAAACCCCCTTTCATGGCTTCTTCCTCCTATTTGCTGCGGGGGTGAGCCTTGTCATATACCTCCATGAGCCTGTCAAGGCTGACATGGGTGTATTTCTGGGTAGTGGAAAGACTTGCATGGCCCAGAAGTTCCTGAACCGACCTTAGATCAGCCCCCCCGTCAAGAAGATGGGTCGCGAAGGTATGCCTGAGGGAATGGGGGCTGATCTCCGAACTCAGCCCGCATTCCCTGGCGTAGCGTTTTACGATCCTCGCAATGCTGCGCACGGTGAGCCGCCCACCTTTGAAATTGATAAAAAGCGGTCCTTTCGACAGGTCGACGCCGGCCTTCTTCCTCAATTGCCTGGTTGCTTCCAGGTATTCCTTGACCGCGCGGAGCGCTATTACGCCTATGGGGACGATCCTTTCTTTGTCCCCTTTGCCGATGACCCTGACCAATCGCTCATCAAAGTCGATGCTGGAAACGTTCAGGGCCTCCAGCTCACTTACCCGTAGCCCGCAAGAATACAGGACTTCCAGGATCGCCAGATCCCTAAGCCCCAGCGGTCTCTCACGCTCAGGCCGTTCCAAGAGCCTGAAGACGTCGTCCACCGGGAGATAGGTGGGGATATATTTTTCCCGTTTGGGTGTCGAAATATCCGCTGCCGGGTTCTTGTTGATCAGGCCCTTTTTTTCCAGAAAAAGGAAAAAGGAACGCACTGCCGAAAGTTTTCTGGCAATGGTCGAGCGCCTGTACCGGCCGAAAAGACTCCCTAAATATTCTCTTATGACCAGGGGATCCGGCTCTTTCCTGCAAAGTTGTGACCCCCTGTGATCAGGCGATGCTGTCTTGGAGGTCCAAAACCGGAGAAATTGTTTCAGGTCAATTTCATAGTTCCGGATAGTGTTACGAGAGTAGCCCTTCTGTCCTTCCAAGTAGCGAATGAACGTGTCTATGAGATCACCAATTGACAAAACGGGACCGCCCTGCGTGTGGTCGGCTTTGAGGAATTCTTTTAGTTTCACCAAAAAATTAATAAGTTTAACATCTTTGCCGAAATTGGCAATTAAAAAATTACTTCCTTTTATTACCGTCCAAGGTTAGTTCAATCTTAAATTCGGCCTCAATTATTTCCAACAACTTTACCGAAGAAAACCCTGTCCTTCAAATCAAGGTGATCAGTTTCCATCACCACTGGTTACTACTGGTCGCTGGTCACTGCCCACCGGGGATGGGCAGGGGATGTTTTTCGAAACACCGTAATCCCTTGCCGACTGCCTCAATTCCATGGCTCATTGGTTTCGTCGCGGTTACGCGCAAGGCGCACACCGAGTCTGCGCTCAACTACGCGCATAACCTAATGGCAATAGGGTATGCTTTTCTAAGGTCACCCGTATATGCGCCCATCCTTTTTGCCTCTCCCAAAATATGGAGGTGCTGAGAAAAATGTCCCCTGCCCGCTTCCCCAGCCCGGCCTATCCGCTAATGATCCTATCGATATGATGTTATCCTTCCCCTCACAACCCCGCTGGGGAGATAGTCGCGATCCCCTTGGCCGGGGCAAAAAAGCCGATTTTGGACGAGGATGGTTTCCTGTGATTCTTGTCTTGACTTTAATTTTAAAGTTGGGGTAGCAATAAAATTTTAGGTTTCATTCGTGTTGTTTAGCCTCTTACCAGATCTGGACTTCTGCAGTTTTCGAGTAAGATTTGTAGTTCGCTGGAGACATTACGGTATTTTTTTCCAAAAGATTGAGATATGACCTGACGGAGGTGTTGTAAGCCTCCGGTGCCGGGCCATTTCTTTTTCATTCTGAGGCAGCAGGGGCAGGTAAAGGGAGAGAGGTACGGATGACTTTGTCATTGCGGAAGCCGCTTGTAAAACCGGTTCACACCAAATCTTAATCAGGAAAGGTTTTGCCGATGGAAAGAAAAGCTGAACAGTTGAGGAATGTTGCCTTTGTAGGCCATGGGGGTTCAGGGAAGACATCTCTGGCCGAAGCCATCCTTTTTGACGGTAAATCGACCACAAGGCTTGGTAGTGTCGATGATGGGACCTCAAGTCTGGATTTTGAACCCGAGGAGATAAAAAGAAAGATCACAATAAGCACCGCTTTCTATCATGCTAAGTGGAAGAAACAGATGATAAACATTATAGACACACCGGGAGATGACAACTTTCTATCGGACACCAGATTTTGCCTCCAGGCAGCAGACGGCGTGGTAGTGGTCATCGAGGCCACGGGTGGAGTTAAGGTAGGCACAGAAAAGGTCTGGGGATTTGCCGATGAACAGGCCCTTCCGAGAATCATATTTATAAACAAGATGGACAGGGAAAGAGCGGATTTTTTTAAAGTCCTGGATGAAGCTGCCCGAACCTTTGAGATCAGAGCTACGCCGATCTATCTGCCCGTGGGTTCGGAGGAAGAGTTTTCAGGGCTGGTGGATCTCGTCAGGATGAAGGCCTACCTGTATAACAAAGATGGCAGTGGGAAGTTCGAGACCTCAGAGATCCCGGCACAAATGGAAGATCTGGTGAATGAATGGCGCGAGAAAATGATCGAGAATGTAGTTGAAGCAAACGACGACCTCATGGAGAAGTACCTGGAGGGCGAGGAGCTCTCTCCCCAGGAGATCGAACAGGCGCTGATCCAGGGCATTAAGACGGGAATAGTGGTCCCTGTCGGGTGTGGTTGTGCCACCTTGAACATGGGCATTTCGCAACTTATGGACCTGATTGTCCAGGGGCTTCCCTCGCCCACGGACAGGGAGCCCAAGGTGGGCGTCAAGCCGGATCAAGAGGAGCCGGTAAAGAGGGAGCCAACGCCGGAGGGACCATTTTCGGCCCTTGTATTCAAAACAGTGGCCGATCCCTTTGCGGGCAAACTTACCCTTATGCGAGTCTTCTCGGGTACCATACAGTCAGATTCAACAGTGTACAACGCCAATAAAGGCGCCAAAGAAAAATTTGGACAGCTACTTCTTATGGAGGGTAAGAAGCAGCAGCCGGTGGAATCGGCGGGCCCTGGTGATATTGTGGCCATCGCAAAACTCAAAGAAACCGCTACAGGCGATACCCTGTGCTCGGCCGATGACCCCGTGTTGTACAAGGGTGTTGAGCCTCTTCCTCCTGTGCTCTCTTATGCGGTAGGGGCCAAGGTAAAGGGGAGTGAGGACAAGGTGTTTACATCCTTAGCCAAGCTAATCGAGGAGGATCCCGGGCTCCGGCTTGAGAGGGATCAGACGAGTTCGGAAATCGTGCTTTCGGGTGCCGGGCAGATCCATCTTGAGGCTACCTGCGAGAAACTGAACCGAAAATTCGGAGTGGAGGTTGAGTTACATCCCGTCAAGGTTCCTTACAGGGAGACCATAAAGAAGGCGGTCAAGCAGGTGATTTACCGACACAAAAAACAGACCGGCGGTCGCGGCCAGTTCGCTGAGGTTCATTTCGATGTCTCACCGAGGGAAAGGGACAGTGGATTCGAGTTCGAAGAAGCCCTGACTGGTATGAACGTGCCACGCAGCTTTGTCCCTGCTGTGGAAAAGGGCCTGCAGGAAGCGTTGCAGAGCGGTATCCTTGCTGGCTACCCGGTGGTGGACCTTAAGGTGCGTTTCTACGACGGAAAATCACACGACGTGGATTCCTCTGAAATGGCTTTCAAAATCGCGGCCAGTATGTGCCTCAAGAAGGCGATCCAGGAGGCAACCCCCATTTTGCTGGAACCGATAGTCAAGATGGAAATCACCGTGCCCGAAGAGGTTATGGGGGATGTGATGGGGGATCTTAACGGACGTCGGGGAAGGGTGCTTGGCATGGAGAGTAAAGGCAGGCACCAAATCATCAAGGCCCAGGTTCCCCTGGCCGAGGTCCTCCAATACGCACTGGATCTGAATTCCATTACCGGGGGGCGTGGGACCTTTACCATGGAACACTCCCATTACGAAGAGGTCCCGGCCCAGTTAGCGGATAAGATTATTGCGGCCGCTCAGGAGAAATCTTGACATGCCGGATAAGGATTCGACCCTCCGGGCAGGGACCCTTTGCTGCAATGGCATTTGCTGCCTGGGAGCCCGGTGATTGCTTTTGAGGGGAAGGATGTGGAAAAAACGGTGAGGGTGGGCGTGCTGACCATAAGCGACAAAGGCGCCGCGGGCAGCCGGGAGGACAAGAGCGGCGACCTGATCGTGGAAATGGTAGAGGGGCACGGGTACAGCGTGGTCAAAAGGGGGGTTGTGCCCGATGAAGTCATCCATATCGTAGAGACTCTCACCGAGTGGGTGGACAGGGAAGGCCTTTCTCTAATCATCACATCAGGAGGCACAGGACTCAGCCCAAGGGACTTGACTCCCCAGGCCATGAAGGAAGTAATTGACTATGAAGTCCCCGGCATGGCTGAGGCCATGCGGGCCGCAAGTCTGAAAAAGACCCCTCACGCCATGATCTCCAGGGCTATGGTGGGCGTTAGGAACGGGACGCTCATTATCAATTTGCCCGGGAGCCCCCGCGGTGCTGCCGAGAACCTCTCGGTGGTGCTTCCGGCCCTTGATCATGCCCTTTCCAAATTGAGCGGCGATATGTCCGATTGCGCGACTTAGATAAAGAAGGAAAGGTTCATCCGTTTTTTGCGTGCTTTGACAGTTGATCTGTTATTCCCATCAAAGGG
>JAOZOW010000035.1 GCA_029933075.1 Deltaproteobacteria bacterium
AATGGAGTTGAAGGGAATCGTGACGCAATTGGCCGGGAAAATGTTCGTACGATAGACGGCCAGGGTTGCCAGGTGGGGCAAGAAGTTGGGTGTCTAAGGAAATCCGGAGGGAGATACATTTTTTCGCGGCCTTGGGGCCGCAAGACTTGAAGCGAAGGTAAGATGCCAGCAAAAAAGGCGAGCAAAACGCGAATAAGGGCTGTTCCCGATACCGCAGGCAAGCAACTGGTGATTGTAGAGTCGCCAGCCAAGGCAAGGACGATCAACAAATACCTGGGGCCTGACTATGTGGTTATGGCCTCGGTGGGACATGTGCGGGACCTGCCGGATAAGAATCCTAAAGGCATCAAGGACCCTGTCCCAGGGGTTGACTTGGACAACGGATTCAAACCCACCTACCAGATCATCAGGGGAAAAGGAAGGACAGTAAAAGAGCTCAAGCGAGCCGCGAAAAATGCCGCCGGGATATGGCTGGCCACGGACCTGGATCGAGAAGGAGAGGCCATTGCCTGGCATCTGGCGCAAGCCCTGGATGTGCCGCCGGAACAAGTGAACCGCGTGGTGTTCAATGCCATCACAAAGAGTGAGATTGAAAAGGCCTTTCGTAATCCCCGATCCATCGATATGGACAAGGTAAATGCCCAGCAGGCCAGGCGCATCCTCGATCGTATCGTGGGTTACCAGGTTTCCCCATTGCTATGGAAGAAGGTAGCGGGCGGATTGAGCGCCGGTCGAGTTCAGTCTGTGGCAGTGAGGCTTGTGGTGGAACGGGAGCGGGAGATAGAAGCTTTCGTCCCGCAGGAGTATTGGAAGGTAACGGGCTATTTTACCGGAGATGTAAATGAAGCGCCGTTGCTGGGGAAGCAGTGGTTGAAATGGCTTGATGAGGCGCCTGCAAAGATCAACGGTAGGGGTTCCAACGGGTGGAGCGCCCGCGAAAAGAACCGGTGGCTCGCGGAGCATGGGAGCCTCTCAGCAGAGCTTGTTGAGGTGGATGGCAGGAAGTTCAGGCCTCGTAGCGTCGAGTCGGCACTTGAGGTGGCGGAACTTGCGGGATTTCATCTGGATCATCGAACCGAAGAGGATGATGTCGGCCCAGGGAGGAAAAAACGACGTCTTATCCGGTTGACAGGACATGTGGAGGGGGCGCCTGAGTGGAATGTAAAATCGCTCCGTACCAAGCGAACCAAAAGCAGGCCGTATGCCCCCTTTATTACCAGCACGCTCCAGCAGGCTGCTGCCAACCAACTGGGGTTCACGGCACAGAACACCATGCGCATTGCGCAGGCCCTGTATGAAGGGGTGCCGGTAGGCGACATGGGATCGGTGGGATTAATCACATATATGCGGACCGACTCCACCCGCCTGTCTGGCGAGGCGATCAGCATGGTCAGGAAGTACATCAAGGATCGGTTCGGCGGCCGGTATCTGCCTGCAAAGCCAAGAGTTTATTCCTCTTCAAACAAGGAGGCCCAGGAGGCTCATGAAGCCATCAGGCCGACGGATGTGAACCTGACTCCCGAACAACTCAAACCGTTCCTGGACGATCGACAGTACAGGTTGTACAAGATCATATGGGAGAGGTTTGTGGCCTCTCAGATGGCAATGGCCCAGTGGGATGCAACAACCGTTCTTATCGGTGGTGTAGCTGAAGGCAAGGAGCTGCTTTTTCGTGCGGCAGGGCGGGTTCTGGTCTTCGATGGGTACCTCCGGGTTACCGGAGTGCAGAACAACTCGGAGGAAGCTATGCTTCCCACCCTGTCCGAAGGAGACCCTGTTGCGGCCTTTCACATTGAACCGGTCCAGCACTTCACATCGCCTCCACCCCGGTATACGGAAGCATCCCTGGTAAGAAAGCTGGAGGCTGAAGGAATCGGTCGGCCCAGCACTTATGCCCAGATCATCCAGGTCATTCAAAACCGCAAGTACGTGGAAAAGATCAAGGGGCGGTTCCATGCCACTGATCTTGGCAAGGTAGTGACCGACAAGCTGATTGAGGCGTTCCCGGAAATTATGCAGGTGGGCTATACCCGGGACATGGAGCAGCAGCTGGATGATATCGAGGAGAAACATGCCGACTGGGTCAAGATGCTGGAGCGGTTTTATGGTCCTTTCAAGGAAAGCCTTGAAGCTGCCTACGAGGGCATGGGTCATGCCAAGGCGGATATAGAGCCCGCTCCCCATACCTGTCCGGAATGCGGTGGGGGCACGGTTTACCGCTTCGGCCGCAACGGGAGATTCCTCAGTTGTGCCAGGTATCCGGAATGCAAGTATGCTGCACCGATCGACCGTTATGGAAAGCCTCTATCAGAGGCCAGGACCGACGTCGCCTGCCCGGTCTGCGGGGCCCCGACATTCCTGCGAAGAGGACGCTATGGTATGTTTCTTAGCTGCGCCGAATATCCGGAGTGTAAAGGCATCGTCAATCTCGATAGAAAAGGCTGTATCATTCCTCCTAAAGTGCCGCCGCTTCGCACGGATATTCCATGCCCCCAGTGCTCGGCTCCTTTGAATCTGAGACGGGGGATGAGAGGGCCGTGGTTGAGCTGCTCCAAGTTCCCCAAGTGCCGGGGGAGACTTGGTTGGGTCTCTCTGGATGATGCCGTAAAGGTCAAGTGGGAGGAGGCACTGGAAGAACATGAAAAGGCACACCCTCAGCCGGTCATCCGGACCCTTGAGGGCGTTCCCATTACCGGTGCTTACAGGCCTAAGCTGCTGACCGGTGAAGGGGAGGGGGAATAATCAGCCCTCTTCCTCTCTTCTCGCCCTGTTGACCAGGAGATGGGCCTTGCGGATCGGCTCGGGCAGCCTGTATTTCCCCGTGCACTTAAGTACGATTTCCACGGCTTGCCCGGCTGTGACGCCATATCCCGGAGATATGAAAATGGGCTTCACTCCTTTTTTGGTCCGGAGCACCATTCCCACCTTTCGTCCCCTGTAAAGTAAATCGCTGCGGCTTCCGCGATCATATTCTACCTGTGCGTACTCCCCCACAAGCCTGGTTTTGGCGCATCCAATGCTCGGCTTCTGCGTGATCAGCCCCAGGTGGGAAGCCAGTCCAAGGCCCCTGGGATGCGCGATGCCCTGACCGTCACAGAGAAATAGATCGGGCTCATTTTTGAGCTGTCCGAGTACATTTAAGATGTGCGGAATTTCCCGGAAACTCAGGAGTCCTGGAACATACGGAAAATCCGAGGAGCCCCGTATCCAGCGTTCTTCTACCATCATCAGGCCGGGGAACGCCATGACCACCGCCCCCGCCCATACAGCATGGGATCTCCTGGATGTGGAGACATCAACGCCTGCCACAAGCTTTATCTTTTGCTTGAGTTTGCGGATTACGATTTGAGATTGAAGGGATTCCTGGATCTTAACGGCTTCTTGAAAGGTGACGTCCCATGGGTGGAGAGTCCTGATTTTCATTCAAAGCTGACCCGCCGCGTCGGGTTCAGGACCCGGATTCCAGATCCTTTTTCATCTCTTCTTCAAATTCCTTGAAAAAACGGTCTTTCTCTTTCCAGTCGGGACCAAATCGCTTATTGAAATAATCGCCCAGCTTATCAAAAAGCTTCTGCCATACCGGCTTGCCTTCTCCAAGGACGACATCTTCCAGGTATGTTCGGAGTTCAGAGATGGCCTCTTTGGGGAGGAAGGAGACCGCCCCCAGTTTTATAGATTTTTTCAGGGACTCGGGAGACAGGGCGTGGGCGGTCAACATAACGGTAGGAAAGCCTCTGGATACGGAGTTTTTCAGGAGCTCAAATCCATTTACACCCATAATGTCGAGGATCACGATATCATAGGTGTAGCTAAGGAGGTATTGAAGCGCCGTATCGTAATCAGTCGCCTTGTGTACCAGGCACATGTCCAGCTCCTCCTCAATTGTATCAAGCACATCAGGCTCATCATCTACCACGAGAATAACCTTTTCTTTTAAAGGGCTTTCTGAACTCATCGCTCCAATTCCTCCTTTCTGCCTTTCTTACAGCCTTATAACAAAAATTGAGTTTTTTCAAAATAATTAAATCAGGGCAATCATAAGCCCAAGCAGACCCGAACGCGGTCATTTCTAAATCGACTGAGACTCGCTGACAGGGTATTGAGGAGAAATCCATGGTCCTGCCCAAGGGAGGCAAGTCATAATCCCGATGCGATGGGCGGGGGGATCTCAGCCTATCCTCTCCAATTTGTCGTGGGGGATCGCAGCGGCCTTTCCGCCGGTAATGACAAAGATCCTTGCCGCCTCCTCTATCTCTTCGGCGATATTCACGGCCTGACGGAGATCTCTGCCCAATGTGACAAGTCCATGATTCTGAAGCAGGAGGGCCCGTCCTTTTCCTTTGCAAATCCCCTTGACCACAGCCTCGGCAAGGGGCTCCGACCCGGGCACCAAGAATGGAAGCATGGGCAGGGGGTGGGCGTAATACACAAAACCGGGGGTGAGAGGGGGGAGGGTGTTTGGGCCGGGCTTGAGCATTGTGGAAGCCGCTACAGTGTCGGTCCCATGAGTATGACAGACCACGTTGATATCGGGCCGTGCGTTGAGGACCTTTAGGTGCATGTCCAGGTCTTTGGTGGGGCGGGGCCCTTCTACGATCCGACCCTGTTCATCAACGGTCACGACCGTTTCGGGCACTACATCGCGCAGGGAATAACCTGAGGGGGTGGTGATGATCCTCCGCCCCATGCGGGCTGCCATATTTCCACCCACCCCAGAGACAAGGTGCCGATTATAGAGCAGGTGGCAAAAGCTGCAAAACTCCTCTTTGGTTACGGATAAACGAGGTTCCATGAATGACCTGTTTTACGCGGGCTGAAAGGAGTTTTCCTGAACCTGGGAAAGGGAAGGGCGGCCCGGAAAGAGCCCACCGATGACAATTATAAATACTATCCTTCCCCGGGAAAGATTTCAAGGCGGTTTTATGCCTTGACCCGGAAGGCTCGCTGTGACATAGCTATTGTCCACCCATGACCCTGCATGGAATCCAAAAGAAAGGGACTTAGACAATGACCGTAAATAGTGATTCGGATATCTCCGATGGGGTGATCGGCAGACTGCGGAACAGGCAAAATCCCGACCAGGTGGTTAGCATCAGATATCTCAGAGAAGAAAATGCCTTTGTGACTTCAGGCATCCGTGCCTATTTCGATGAGAAGGAGATCTTGATCCCCGTACACCTTGTGGCCCTGGATGTTGAGCTGATGGGCACCATTGTTTCGGCAATCCTTGAAAAACTATCCGAGGCCCGTGACGCCGAGGCTGTCTTCGAATATGTCCCGAGGTTCCAAGTCCTTGACAGGGTGTATACCCTGACAGAGTGGGGGGAATACATAAAGCTGTCCGTTGCGGAAGGATGATTTGTTGGACAGCCGATCAGGAGGAGAACTGGCCCAAAAATGAGAATAGCGCAGTTTTTCCATGAGAACAGGATTTCTCTGGGCTTAATCAGGGAGCCCGATCTAATCCCTGTCTATTTCGATGGCGACATGATTGATCTCATTTCAAGGGGAGGCGTTTCCGGGCTTCGAGAGGGGAGCCCCATCCCTCTGGATCAGGTAAGACTCGCCCCGCCCGTTAGCGGGCCTTCCAAGATTATTGCCCTGGGCTTGAATTACAAGGACCATGCCGATGAGAGCAAGGGTAAGATTCCTGATGTCCCTCTGGTTTTTGCCAAATTCCCCAACAGTATTATTGGTCCAAATGATTTAATCGCATGGGATTGCAGTGTGACCGGCAAGGTGGATTACGAAGCGGAGCTCGCCGTGGTTGTGGGAAGGGAGATCCGCAATTGCAGTGAGGAGGAAGCGACGGAAGCGGTATTTGGGTATACCTGTGCCAATGATGTAAGTGCGAGGGATCTCCAGTTCAGTGACGGACAGTGGGTAAGGGGGAAGTCCCTTGATACCTTCTGCCCTGTGGGCCCATGGATAGTCACACCAGATGAAATCCCTGATCCCCACGCTTTGAGGATTCGTTGCTGGCTAAACGGAGAGCTCATGCAAGACAGCCATACTGGGTTCATGATATTCAAGGTGCCGCAGATCATAGGTTTCCTCTCCAGACATTTTACCCTGCACCCGGGCGATTTGATTCTTACGGGCACTCCGCACGGGGTGGGAGCTTTCAGGAGTCCTTCTGTTTATATGAAAGACAGGGATGAGGTGGTTGTAGAGATTGAGGGTATCGGGCGTCTTGTAAACACCTGCCGTGCTCGGTAACCCCTGCCCTCTGGATGCTATAATCGTACCAGTTGTTTTCGAGCCCCTGGTTAATCTTTTCCTTTTGAATCGGAAGTTGTTACCGATTCCAATGGTTTATCGTTTACAAACAACCGAAAAACATCCGGCCTTGCATAATGACCAACAACGTCAAAATCCAGCTTTCCTTTGATGATCTCTGCCAGGTTCAGATCTGCATACAATATTCCTTCATCACCATAAAGAGGGCCTGCCAGGACATTGCCCAGGGGCGAGACTATAACGCTTCCTCCACGGCAAATCACATTAGGCTGACTGTCAAGCTCATTTAATGTCTCCAGGTCATTCGGGTACATTTCCTTTTTCACAAACTGATTGCAGCCCAGCACAAAACAGCGTCCCTCACAGGCAATGTGACGCATAGTAGCCTGCCAGGTATCACGGGCATCTGCTGTAGGGGCCAAATAAAGTTCTACGCCTTTGTTGTATATGGCCATTCGAGCCAGAGGCATGTAGTTTTCCCAGCAGATGAGACCGCCGATTTTTCCTATTTCCGTTTCAAATACGGGCATGGTGCTTCCATCACCCTCCCCCCATATCAAACGTTCTGATCCTGTAGGCTTAAGTTTTCGGTGTTTCCCTAGCAGTTTTCCTTCAGGGTCAAAGAAAAGCAAGGTGCAGTAGAGCGTACCCCCACCGTGATCCCTGTCCCGTTCAATAACACCGATGGCAAGATACACTCCTGCCTCACCTGCAGCAGCACCTAAGGCCTCGGTGGCCTCGCTCGGTATTTCCACGGCATTGTCCCAATATCTTTTCCATAGCGATCGACCTGCGGGGCTTCTACTCCCTACGACCATCCCAAAGCTCAATCCCCGAGGATACGCCGGGATGAATGCTTCCGGCATGAGGACGAGTTTGGCCCCTTCTCTCCCGGCCTCGGAAATTAAATGACACGCCTTCTCGATAGTCGCCGCACGGTCAAACAGGACGGGCGCAGCCTGTACAACCGCAACTTTAACGACTTTATCTTTAGAATCCATCTCTATTAGTTCCCTCCTTTAAGGAGATTGTAGACCGATTACTATTATAGTTCTTTCTTAAGACATGGAGAAAAGCATGGCTAATACGTTGAAGGTCACTCCGGAGCCAGGGTTTGGATAAACGCCCTCATGAAAGCGGGCAGGTCGTCCGGCTTCCGGCTGGTGATCAGGTTTCCGTCTACGACTACCTCCTTGTCGACCCAGTTTGCGCCTGCATGGACCAAGTCATCCTTGATGGCAAAGAAAGATGTGGCTGTCCGGCCCTCAAGAATACCGGCGGATGCGAGCATCCAGCCTGCGTGGCAGATGGCTGCAACCACTTTGCCCGATCCGAACAACCTAAGAATAACATAACGTCTCCTGCAACCTCAATACTACGCGCCCTATTTTATACGGAGCCTTGTAGGGCATTCCTCTCGGAGGATGGCATATTAATAAAAACAATTTAATAATTAATAATACTAGATAATAGAGGGTAATATAATATTATATTAGGTAACAATTGAATAAAGTTTGGTCAGCTTTTCTTGACTTTATTCACTAATATCTGATATCAATTAAGCAGATCTTGATGTTTTTTCAAGTGAACCCGCTGTGCAGGTCTTTTATGCTGATACACTTCGAGCACTTGGCAAGAGCGATCCAGCAGGAGCCATGGGCCAAGGAAGCCCCCGTGGACCAGGAGTTTTGGTCTCTCATCATGGAGTGGGTGGAGCAGAATGCCATATCCGATTTCCTTCACCATTTGGTGCGTCAGGTGGATGAGATAGTGGAGATCGACCCCGATCTTTCGGAGCGGGAGATTTTGGAAAAGGCCACCCAGTACATGGTGGAATTTTTGGGAGCCCACCATGCCTCGGTGCGAATTTACGATCCCCATACAGAACAGATGCTATCCTTCGGCTCTTACCCTTCCGAAGAAGAGACCCGGGAGAAATTCATCCCCCTTGATGGGAGCATAGCTGGGGAGGTGGTGCGGACGCGGAAGGCCTGCTTGGTACCGGATATTCTGGATGAAGAGCGTTACAAGAACAAAGAAGTGATTACCCGTAGAGGCGTTCACTCAATGATGGCGATCCCCTTGGAGATAACCAGATTTTTCCCTCATGAGCGGGACACGGTTGGGGTGATCCAGATCTATTTTCCAGAGAAGGCGCGTAATTTCACTCCTATCGAGATCCAGGTGGCAAATCTCATGGCAAAGAGGCTGAGCTTCGTCATCGCCCGGAAAAAGATCTTGGCGCTTTACCGGACCAGTGAAAAAAAGGATGCGATTGTTCACCACATCTTTCGCAGGCTGGGCAGCAGGGGCGGCATCAAGATGAAGGAGGTATTCAACCAGGTGATACCTGATCTTGTCGATATCACCAACCTGCAAAGCTGCGCGCTTTTTTCGGTCACCCGGGATCTGGAGTATGTGTTCCTGGAGGCGGGGTATCCGGAGCGGGGCGGATATCACAGCATCGGCAAGCGGTTCCGGGTGAAGAAAGAGCCGGCATTCGAGTTGCTTCTGGACCTGCGGGATTATTCCGGCGATTCCTTGTATGAAGTGGTCACGCCTTCCTATATCTTTGTTGTGGATCCCCAGAGGAGTGAGCTGGTCTCGAAGGGCATGAAGCGATTCGCCATGGAGCACAACATAAATTCCATCCTCTACATACCTCTGAGCGTGGAAGGAGAAGTCACTCATATTATGACATTTGATGCCCTTGAGCACAGACAGCGTTACAGTGAAGATGAGATCGAGCTTTTTCTCTTTCTTGGCAGGGAGTTGATGAAAGCGCAGAGGATTGAACGCCTGGACGATGCATTGCATGATTTCAAGAACCCCGCAATTGCAACGGCCGGGTTCGCCAGGAGGCTCAAGCAACTGGTAGAGCGGGAATCGCTGGGGGAGTCCGGCAGACAAATACGGAAGTATACGGACATTCTGCAGGAAGAAACAAGCAGGTTGCAGGAGCTGGCCCTGAGCCTATACCATGTGGGAAAAGAGCAATTGGTCAATCTCACCCAGGTGCTTCAGAGACGGTTTGAAATCAACCGCGAGGCCATCCGCGAGCAGCTCAAGCAGAACGTCACGTTGCGTGAGGGTCCTTTCGATCCCGATCTCAAGGTACTCTGCTATCCGATCCATCTGGAAAGGGTGTTCGATAACCTGCTCAACAACGCCACAAACGCTATTCCTCTTAGAGGTGGAACGCTGACCGTCCGCACGTATGCGGAGGGTGAGTGGGCCTGTGCGGAGATCAGCAACACCGGGCATATCTCCCGGGAGGACCGGGCCAAGATCCTCGAGGGCGAAGGGGAAGGGCGAGGGCTCTATATCACCCAGCGGATTATCCGGCTGCTGAAGGGAAAGATTGAGATCAGGGCGGACAGATCCGATACCACCCTGATTGTCCGCCTACCGAGATACCAGGAATGATCCGAGGCCGGTTCCGCGGGGAGGTGATCATCCCCCGCCGATGTGGGGAAGGAAGCTGACCCTGTCATCCGGTTTCAGGGTGCGGTCCATGCTGGAAATCCTGTTGTTGACAGTTATTACCACGTCGTCCTCCCGGATGACCAGATCAGGATAGCACTCCGATAGGTAGTTTAACACGTCACGAACCTTCCTGCCTTTCTGAATCGGCACCCGAAGCTCATGGGTCTTTGTCAGGGCCTTTTGAACCCCGTAGAATTGCACTGCCACGCTCATATGGTTTGTCTTGTCCGGGGCTTGCGGTCTCAATTGGAGAGCATTCTTCCCCTTTCAATCAGCCCGAATTCCACGAGAAGGTCACGGGCCTGGTCATCCAGCAGGTCGAATTTCTCGAGGGTCTCAGGCCAGGGAACAGCATCTGGATTGAATCCTTTCTCGCGGTATACCGCATCGCAGAGTTTTTCGTAAGCCTTCTGCCGAAGCTCCATTACCAGCTCATGCCTTGCCCTTGGATCCTCCGGCAGAGCATTATCCCCAACCTGTTCCTTCAACCACTCATCATAGTAGTCCGCCCTCGCTTCATATTCATTAAAAAAGGCGGGTCCCATGGCCCTGAGAGGAATCATGTCGCTTGCCCTGGTACCCTTTCCTTGCCGGAGGTTGATGAGTTTTTGGAGCAGGTAGAGTCTTTCAGAGTCATCAAGGATGTCCTGCAGGGTTTTGCGCGTGCCGGTGGTTGCATTTAGGTATTTCACGTAATATTCCAACGTGGGTCGGTTTTGAGCCGGGATGTCCGTCTTGGCGGCCTCCGGGTGCCGTACATCGATCCAGGGCAGCTTACAAAGCCCCACCGCGTTGAACCAGGTCCTTATCAACGGGAACCACTTCAACGCCTTGGCCTTTGCTTCGAATGTGGGGAGTTCTCCATATACCTGGTCGATGAAAATAAGCCATGCCTCGTCGTGTTGTGGGCCTTTCAAGGCGAATCCGTACCCGCCCTGCTGCGCTAAGGATTCTTTGGTGGAGTACATGGAAAATTCAAGGCCCTTGGTTTCCATGGCGAATCTGTTTAGCTCCCCAAGGGTTTGGTCTCTGGGGTGCCCCGTGCGTGCCTCGTGGTTTTGCGCCACCCATAGCTTGCAGCGGTGCGTGCCCTGCCCGCAGATCCTTCCGAAACCCTGGCCAAAGGCCGTCTCCTCCAACAATCGGATTGCCCCGTCGATATCGCCCCAGGCCAGTTCATATCCGATCTCTTTTTTCGACAGGTAGCCTCTGTCCACGCATTCCATAAGAAATGAGGCCGTAACCCCCATTGAAATGGTATCCAGTCCGTATTCATCGCAATACCAGTTGTACTCCATGGTGAATTGCGGATCGAAGATCCCCATGGAAGTCAACGCTGCAGCGGTTTCATACTCCGGGCCGTCTATGCCCACCTGTTTCCCTCTGAGGGGTCCGCGGGTGAGGGTGATGTTTTCGGCCCCTTTGGCGCAGGCGAGATTGCATCCCTTGTAGCAGCCGTCAGGCGTTTCCCTGCTGAAAAAACGTTCCAGGAATACCGATGCAGACACGGTGCCGGAATCCGGATGCTGCCCGTACTGGTGGTTTTTGACGGGGAGAATGTGGTACTTGTCCATGTATTCCACCAACACCGGAGTCCCCCAACTCGAAAGGTGCAACTGCTTGGGATCCGCATGGCTGATGGTCCTTTTGAGCATGCTCCCTGCCTCTTTGACCCCTTTGCTGTCCGCGGGATTGTTGGCCCCGACCCTCGGCAGGCTGGATCGGACCACCACCGCCCTGAGGCCCTTGGAACGCATGACCGTGCCGGTGCCGCCTCTGCCCGCCTGTTTGGATCTTATCCGTTTCCTTCGCCTGTCGTAGAAAAGGCTGTTGACGATCCCGAAACGAGTGTTCAAAGCCCCTATCCCCGTGGTGACGGCCGCCACGTTTTCGCTGAGCGAGCCCTTTGCGTATTGTTCCAGCAGGGCCTTGCCATAAGACAATGCCCCGCGGTCCACCTCGGGCCCGAATGAGGGTGCCTCCATGATTTCAAGGACGCCCTCATCCCCGTCGACAATCAGGACGACCTCTTTGTCGGAAATCCCGGTAATGCTTAGGGCATCGAAGCCGCACAGTTTCAGGATGGGTGCAAAGTGGCCGCCGATGTTTGAGTCGACAAAGGTATCCGTGAGGGGAGAAATGGTGCCTATGATGAACTTGCCGCTGCCGGGAAACCTTGGTTCATTACACAAAGGGCCGCCTGCCATGACCAGGATATTCTCGGGGCTATCATACCGCGTCTCACGTGAGGTCTCTTCCCAGACCAGTTTAAGGGCGTACCCCCGACCGCCCACATACTTTTCTTTGAAATGCGAGGGCAGAGGCTCGGGAGAAAGGGTGCATGAACCCAAATTCACCCTGAGGATATGGTCGGTATAGCCCCTATTTATGGGGTATGGGGCATATTTCATGGAGTTTATTGTTTTCATCGGGGTATTGTTCATTTGAGCATTACGTAATTGTTGACATGGTCAAAATAAAGTGCTGGATCATATAGAGTAAGCGGCTGTTTTGTCAAGCCCTTTCGTTGTTCGTCGGTCGTGTCCGGGAGGGCAAGAAGGGTTCTGGGTCACGGCGGGAGTCGAAAACTCTTGACAAGATTCTTAAATTCCTTACTATTTTTGGTGGCTTGAAACCGGGTTTATCTCTTTTGAACAGGAGGTAGATCATGCCGACTTATGAGTTCAGGTGCGAAAAGTGCAAGAAGCGTTTTGAGTTGATGATGACCATTTCGGAATACGAAAAAAAGAAGATCAGGTGCCCTAAGTGTAAGAGCACGAGAGTCAAACAGCAGATTACCTCGTTCCAAGCCATTACGTCCAAGAAGAGTTAGAAGCCGGTTACTCCTCCGAATCTCGCGTGGGTTCCAGGCACGGTCGGGAAAGAAAGGAGTCCCAATCCAGTGAGGTGTCCGTACTGCGGCAAAGAGCTACCGGGATCGCCCTGTCCTCATTGCGATGCTGTTGTGCCTGAAGAGGCCCAATACTGCATGGCATGCGGCGCCTTCCTCGGACGCGGAGAGGATGATGCCGGCGGTGAAGATGGTGAAAACGGTTTTGATATTGAAAACAGGGTCCTTTGCCCGGATGGGACCTGTACCGGGATCATCATCGATGGTCGGTGTACGGAATGCGGCAAGATCCTTGAAGACCAGTGAGGCGTATGCCGGCCCTGCTCCTGCCTCTGGGGCTGGGGAATATGTGGTAAAAAAGAATGTAGATCCCTGAGCCCGCCGAGCTGAGGGAAAGGGATTTTTTGTCTCTGGAACCGCCATGTACGAACTAAAGATTGTTTCCCAGTTTGCTGCGGCTCACCAGCTCCGGGATTACCAGGGAGGATGCGAGAACCTTCATGGCCATAACTGGAAAGTGGAGGTGTACGTTACGGGCGAGAAACTGGGAGACGACGGTCTCCTTATTGATTTCAGACACATAAAAGAAAGCACCCGCAAAGTCTTGAGCGAGCTGGACCATCGGTTCCTCAATGATCTGGATTCTTTCAAACTCACCAATCCTTCATCGGAGAATATAGCCCGCCATATATTCAAATCCATCGCGCGTGAGCTGGACGGAGAAGGGATAAAGGTCAGCAAGGTCGTGGCATGGGAGTCCGATTCCGCCTCCGCCTCCTATTCAGAACCCTGAAAGCTGAAGGGTGATGATGAAAGTATTCGCCTTTATTCCTGCAAGGTTTCACTCGACGCGTTTCCCGGGCAAGCCCTTGGCCCTTATACTCGATAAGCCCATGATACAGCACGTATATGAGCGGGCAAGATCCTCTAACGAGCTTTCTGAGGTTTATGTGGCTACGGACGACGAAAGAATACTGAAGTGCGTTCAAGGATTCGGGGGCAAGGGAATAATGACGGGAAAGGGACACAGGAGCGGAACCGACCGCGTCTGGGAGGCCGCGCGGAAGACCGGACTTGAGCCTGATGACATCGTTATCAACATCCAGGGGGACCAGCCGCTCCTCCCCCCATCTGTAATCTCTGAGCTGGTGCTGCCCCTGAAAGAGGATAGCAGTCTTCCTATGGCCACGTTAAAATGGAAAATCAGGGATGAGGCGGATCTCTTGAATCCCAACCATGTGAAAGTGGTTACGGACCGGGAAGGGTATGCCCTATATTTTTCCAGGTCTGCTATTCCCTTTGTAAGAGACAGGCACGGGAAAACGGCCTGTTATAAACACCTGGGGATATACGGGTACCGAATGGCATTCCTGGCACGCTTCACGCGCCTGCCCAAAGGGGTGCTGGAGTCCGTGGAGAGCCTGGAGCAATTGAGGGCTTTGGAGAATGGATTCAGAATAAAGGTGGTGGAGACGCCCTTCAACTCCATTGAGGTGGACGTCCCGGCGGACATTGAAAAGGTAGAGAAGATCCTGAGGGCTACTCCTTGAAGATCTTTGCCGCGAGTTCGATATCTTCCGGGCAGAAAATGAAAAGAGATTTTTTTCCCCTGGGCAATGCGGACCCATACACGTAGTTTATATTGATCCCTTCCTCGCCGAACTTTTTGGCCATCTCGGCCAATGTCCCCGGCTTGTTTGGAATTTCCATTGCGATGACCGGCATTATATCGAACACATAGCTTTCGCGGGACAGGAGGTCGATAGCCTTGTCCGTGTCATCAACAAGCAGCCGGATCAATGCGTATTGTGCTGAATCTTTCTGCATGGAGCCGTAGCTGGCGGCAGGAGCTATCCTCTTAAGAGATTTTCCTCTCGCCTTGAAAAGCCCCTGGACATAATCGGAGGCATCCTGAATGGTCAATGCGTCAATATTGATCCCCGCCTCACCCATCATGGTGGCCAGCTTTCCCAGTTCACCCGGGACGTTTCGGAGAAAAAGAGAGATCTCTGTCCTTACCATTTCTCACTCCTGCCTGATTTTTTAGTACCGCCAATCCTTGGCCCATCCACCCGGATCTTAATCGCTCGGTCTGTAACCCTTGAAATATTTGAGCAAATCAGAATCGGTGGAAAGGATGAGAGAGCTGTCTTTCCCTATGACCTTTTTATAGACGTCGAGCGTCTTCACAAAGGAGTAGAAATCGGGGTCTTTGCTGTAAGCCTGGGCGTAAATCCGGGCCGCTTCACCATCTGCCTTGCCTTTGATCTCCTGGGCCGTTCGATAGGCCTCTGAGGTGATACGTTTCAGCTCCTTGTCTCGATTTCCTTCGATCTTTTGCGCCTCGCCTTTCCCCTCTGAGCGGAATTTTTCTGCGATCTGTCTGCGCTCCGCGATCATTCTTGAATAGACCGATTTGCGCACCTGCTCCACGTAGTTGAGCCGCTTTATCTTGACATCAACCAGCTCGATTCCGAACTGCGCCAGCTTGGGTTGAGCCTGCTCAAGGATCCCCTTGATGATTTTTTCCCGGCCCATGGTGATTTCCTTGAGCGGTTGGGCTGTATGAACTAAGTCCACTCCTTCGAAAGATGTGCCCAATTTTCTATTGGTCTTTCTTACGGTCTCGATCAGGGGATACGATGTAATGAAGTTTCGCACTGCGGCGTCAAGGATATCGTCCAGCCTGGATTGTGCGCCGATCACGTTATTGACGGTCTGGAAAAATTTTAGGGGGTCCACTATCTTCCATCGCGCGAAGGTGTCCACCCATATGAAGGTCTTATCCAGAGTAGGGACCTGTCCCGGATCCCCATCCCATGCAAGGAGATTTTTGTTAAAGTAGTTGGCGTTCTGTATGATGGGGATTTTGAAATAGAGTCCCGGTTCTGTCTTGGGCTCCCCCACTGCCTTGCCGAACTGGGTTATCACCACCTGTTCTGTTTCATCCACTACATAAGCGGAGGAGAAAAGGGCGATAGCCGCAATGATCAGCGGAATAACGAGTGGTTTGACTTTCATGGCTTGCCTCCCTGAGAACGACCGAGGTTGAGCAGAGGGAGAAGATTTTTCTGCCCAGCATCCACGATATACTTATTTCCCAGCTTGGGATAAATCTCCTGGATGGCTTCCAGATAAAGTCGTCTCCGGGTTATGTCCTTGGCCTTAGAGTACTCTTCGTAAAGGGCAAGAAATCTCGCCGCATCCCCTTTTGCACGGTTTATCCGGTCAAGGGCGTAGCCTTCCGCCGCCCTGATGGTTTTTTCAGCCTCACCCTTGGCTGCGGGAACCACCTTATTATAGGCCTCCCTTGCCTGCTGAATAATTCTCTCTCTTTCCTGGGTTGCCTGGTTTACCTCGTTCCAGGAGGGTTCGACCGGTGCTGGGACAGTCGTCCTTTTCATCTCAATGGTATTGACCCTAATGCCTGTCTCCGCCTCGTCCAGCTCTATCTGGAGCAGGTTTTTGGCATCATCAGCAATTTCCTCTCTCTTGCTGATCACCTCGTCAATACTCCTGTCCCCCACAATCAGGCGCATGGTCGCCTCGGCCAGATCCCTCAGTGTGCCGGTGGGGTCGCGAACCTTGAATAGATATTTATAAGGGTCATTGATGCGGTACTGGACAATCCAGGGGACCACGGCCACATTAAGATCGCCCGTGAGCATCAATGACTCACTTTGGTAAATTGAGCCTGTAGCGTAACGAGTTCTCACGCCCGCCTCAATGGTCCGAAACCCGAACTCCTCTTTGAAGACGTGACGAATCCTCACCTTAGTGACCTTCTCGATACCGGCGGGCAGCTTGAAATTCAGGCCGGGAGCCGTGGTTCTGACATATCTCCCGAATCTCTGGACCACGCCCACCTCGTCGACAGCTACGGTGAAAAAGCAACTGGAGCCCACAAAGACAAGCAGAATAAGGGCCAGAACGAGCCACATGCCCCCGGGGAATCTCCCCCTTGCACTCCTGAATTTTTCAAACACGTCATCAAACCTCGGAGGGCCTTCGGGGCTGCCCTCTCCCCTTATTTTCCTCTGCTGCTGAAGCTTTTCCCAATCCCACGTCATCCGATCACCCCATGGATAGATCGTTCACGTGTCCCTTTTGTGTTTGACAGGTGAACTTCATCAAGGATATAGACAAAAGCCAGCAACGTCAAGGAATAAAGGGGCAGATGATTCATGACCAGGGACAAGAGCCCGTTTACACCATTAAAAGATGTCATCAAGAATCTATTCAGCAACGGCACTCTGCCCATTGACCCCGAAGACGGCCGCCTTTGGGAAGTATGGGACGAGGTTATGGGCCCTGCCATATCCAGACACGCACGGCCTTCATGGATAAAGAAAGGTAACCTCAGGGTTACTGTCTCCGATCCCATTTGGCTTCAGGAATTGCAGTTCATGGAAAGTGAGATGAGAGAGCGGTTAAACCGCAGGCTGGGCAGGGAGGCGGTGCACAGGATCGAATTCAGGGTGGGGAACCTATAGAAAAATCTCCTTGGCCCAGTATGGGAGGGGCGATTTCTAGTCCTGGTTTGCCTCCCAGGGAGGCTTCCATCAAGACCAATTTTGCGCTTGATGTGAGTCCGGGGTGATTGATCTGAATCCTTTTCGGCTCCAGATCGAATTGCCGCATGCGTATCAGTATATCCACCAGTCGGACAGAGGGATAGATTACGACCAATCGACCCTTTTCCCTTAGGAGTCTCTTCGCAGCAAGCATAACGTCTTCAATTGAAGCCAGGATTTCGTGCCTGGCAATGGCCTTTCTCGTGTCAGGATTGATCCTGCCGCTACCCACCCCCCGGTAAGGGGGGTTGCATACGACCACGTCGGCCGAATTTTCGGCAAAAGGGGGGCGCCTGATATCTCCCAGGACTACGTTCATCCTGTCCTCGAACCCATTGAGGCGGGCGTTTCGCGCCGCCTGGGATGCCAGATCCTCCTGGATTTCCAGACCCAGGGCATGCTTTACAGGTCTGGTTAGGAGCAATATCAATAGGATGACGCCGCAGCCGGTCCCTAAGTCCACCACAAGATCACCAGGCTTGATCGTCACGAAATGTGACAGGAGCACCGCGTCAATGGAGAATCGGTAGCCGTCCTTGGACTGAATGAGCTTGAGTCTGCCCTCCATGAACTCATTTATGCTTTCGCCCTGACGCAGTTCAATATGGGGGTGTTTTGATGGTTTCATATGGATCGATTTTATTAAAGACCAGGCCGGATATGACCTTGGGATAAAAGTAGGTGGATTTTCGGGGCATTACCAGGCCGTTTGCAGCCACCTCCCTCACATGCTCCATCTTTGTCGGATTCAGTAGAAATGTCATCAGGTGGTTCCCGGCCCTTACTTCCTCAATAGCCGATTTCATGCTGCTTTGATATTGAAAAATTTCTTCATCGTCCAGGTCCTCCTTTTTGAAACCGAGCCCCTTTTGGAGAAGGAACCTGGAAAGCACCAGCACGTCCAGTTGTTTCAGGGAATGGTGGAGGTCATCGCCCATTTCCTCTCGTGCCCCCGGCTTCAGGCTCATGAGGTAGCATCGATCAGCACCGTGCATGTAAAAGGCGATAGCGGTGTTACTCATCCCTTCTTTTTGAAGGGCTTGCTTCAGCGCTGTGCATTCGCGGTGGAGGTCGAAGCCCGTAAAGGGCATGGTGCTGATATGGAACCATTGTGCGGCCTGATTGATGAAAGGTTCCAGGTGAAAATCCTTGACCCGTTTGACAAGCCTGTGAGAGGCGCGGATGGTGAGCCCCTCATGGCGCATGTTGGACAGGTACATCATGACATATTCATACGACCGGTTTGCCGGCCTCCGGCCGTAACGGGCCCTCATAATATTTCTGAAGTTCCGCGCTGTTTCGTAACGGTGGTGCCCGTCGGCAATGAAAATACGCTTGTCCTCCATGGCCTCAGCTATCCTGTTGAAAAGAGCGGAACCTTGGATGACCCACATCTGATGATGTGTGCCGTCCCTGAAATCGAATTCCACCAAGGGAGATGAGTTCATCTCTTTCCTGCAGGCTTCAAGCACCCTGTCTTCCCGATCCTCGTAGAGCCCGAATATTTGGCTGAACTGGGCATTGCAGGCCCTCATGAGCTTCAGGCGGTCATCTCTGTGAGCGGAGAAGGTCCTTTCATGGGGAAGTATTACCCCCGAATCTTCATCCTCTATTCTTACAAGGGCGATTATTCCCCATCTTGTCCGCGGCGGCTCTCCCTCTCCTGGCTCATAGGTCAGGGAGGTAACATAGACGTTAGGTTGAGGAGAGCGGACAAGAATCCCTTTTGATTCCCATCTTTTGAATGTCTCGGCGGAACGGGTGTAACGGTTGTCCCAATCGGAATCACCGATTTTCTTCTTGCCTAAGATCAAGCGGATTACATTGTGGGGGTCGGCCTGGTAAAAGGCCTCCTGCTCCTCGGCCGAGATGACATCGTAAGGAGGAGCCACGAGCTTTGAAAAGTCTTTGCCAATCTCCATATTATAGGTTAAGCCATTAAAAGGGGCCACAGTAGCCATATCCAGGTCCTCGTATGCCGGGGGCTGAGAATTGAGGCCTTAATTTCCATTAGACGCGAGGACCTGTCAAGGAAATTTGAGCGTGATTTTGGAGGGACGTAGTGGCGAGAGGAATTCCTGATCTCATCATACGGGGTGGTACGCTCCTCAGCATGGTTGAAGGTGAGTCCCCTGTCGAGGATGCAGCAGTGCATGTTAGGGAGGGTCGGATTACAAGTATTCTTTCAGGCGTGGATACAGCTCAGAGGCGGTCGAACCATACCCAGATAATTGATGCAGACGGGGGGATCATAATGCCCGGTCTTGTTAATGCGCATACACATGCCGCCATGAGCCTCTTTAGGGGATTTGCAGATGACCTTCCTTTGAAAAAGTGGCTCTCCGAAAGGATCTTCCCTGCCGAGGCGGAATATCTCAATCCGGAAACGGTCTTTTGGGGGGCCTTGCTTGCATTCGTTGAGATGGCGGCCTCGGGGACAACCTGTGTATCGGATGGCTACTTTTTTCAGGACGAAACCCTCCGGGCGGCCCACAAGGTAGGCATCAGGGCCCTCGTTGCCCAGGGGGTGATAGATTTCCCTGCCCCAGGGGTCAAGGATCCGAAGGACAATATTGAAGTGGCAAGACGGTTTATAAAGAGGTGGCAGGACTTTTCGGAGCTCATCCTCCCGGGCATCTTTTGTCACAGCCCGGTGACATGCTCTGAAGTCACCCTCGTGAAGGCGTGGGAAGTATCCCAGGAGTTTCATCTGCCTTTGCAGATCCATCTGTCTGAGACCTCTGAAGAGGTAGGAGAGATCGTCAAAAGGACGGGGAAGAGGCCGGTGGAATATCTGGATCAGCTGGGGGTGCTTGGTCCCGGGCTCATTGCAGCCCACGGAGTTCATCTGGAGGATGAAGAAATTGATCGTCTCAGAGAAACAGATGTAAAGGTTGTTCATGTGCCGGAGAGCAACATGAAACTGGCATCGGGGGTTGCCAGGGTACAGCAAATGGTGAAAAGGGGATTGGTGGTGGGGCTCGGCACGGATGGATGTTCTTCAAACAACGACCTGGACCTTTTTCTGGAAATGGATACTGCCGCCAAGTTGAGCAAAGTCTTCAATCATGACCCGCTCAGCCTTGACGCGAAGACTGTGCTCAAGATGGCTACTTCCTGGGGGGCAAGGGCTTTGGGGCTCGAAGATGAAGTAGGTACAATTGAGGTGGGAAAACGCGCCGATATGATCGTAGTGGACATCGGAGAGCCGCATCTGTGCCCCCTTTACGATCCATATTCCGCACTGGTCTATTCTGCAAGCGGGGCGGATGTAAAAGATGTGGTCGTAGGCGGGAAGATATTGATGAGGGACAGGAAATTTATGTCGCTTGATGTGAGGGAGGTGATGGAAAGGGTCAGGCGGATTGCCGAGGGCATAGCGATTTAAGCGGGTTAGGCTTCCATCCGCTTGAATAAGTGCTCAGCCTCACCGATCGCCTCCTGGGGGGATCCGGCGCGGATGATTCCTTCGATATTTTCCCATGTCTCCAGCCCGATAACCGGCTTGCCGGCCTTCAGAGCGAGGGCGATTTCAGAGAGCGTCCCATACCCTCCTGAAACGGCGATTAGCACGTCAGATGCCCTGACCACGAGCAAATTCCTGCCCTCACCCATTCCTGTCGGAAGAGGGATTTTTATGTACGCATTGGCAGAGCCTTTTTGAAATCCCGGAAGGATTCCTACGGTTGTCCCCCCGGCTTCCGAGCACCCCCTTGCAGCGGCCTCCATTACGCCCCCGAGGCCTCCACACACGAGGACCCAACCCATACCTGCGATTCCGGCTCCGAGCTCCCTGGCGATTCGGTAAATCCTTTCATCGCAAGAGCCCGCCCCGATCACACCCACATGGTGGGGAAATTCCATGTGATCCCTCCGTGTTGACAAGTCGGACTTTAAACTGATATTTAGGTTGCCTCCGCAGGTGAAGCTGATTGATTCCTATACCCTGCGGAACCCATTCCTGCAAGCCCGAATTTTCCATGTGCCGACTTCCATCTATGGGAGGGTGTTCCTGGTTTCCGGGGAGATGTGATGGTATTAAGACAAACCAATATTGGGACGTAAATTAAGCGGATTGACAGATGGCAAAGACAAAAAAAATCGGCCTGCCGCTGACATTTGGCATCATCATTGCCCTGCTGGGTCTTCTTGCATGGTTCTCGAGTGTTATTTTTGAGGGGGAGAAACCCCAGGTTCGTCTGGGTCCCTTGCCCCAGTACCTGTCCGGTGAGACAGCATTCAAGCTCAGTGCCAGCGACATGAAAAGGGGGCTCAGGAGTCTTCGGGTGACCATTGTGCAGGGGGGAAGGAGCAAAGATATCCTCGAAAAGAGGTTTCCCTTCAAAGGGCTGCTCAATAGCCAAGGCATTCGCAGATATGAAACGCGGTTTTATGTGGACCCTTCCCGGCTCAATCTGGCCCAGGGGCGAGTGGACCTCCAGGTGCGGGTATGGGATTATTCCAGGAGGGGGGGCGGAGATGGAAACCAGACTTTGCTCCAGCACAAGATGCTCCTGGATACGATTCCTCCTGGCATGAGGGCGCTCAGCCGGATGAACTATGTTAATGTGGGTGGTACGGGTTTGCTTGTCTATCAGGCCTCATCCGATACGGTTGAGAGCGGCGTGTTTGTCAATGAATTGTTTTTCAAGGGGTACCCTGTGGGCACATCCTCGCGGGGGGGCGTGCATGTCTGTTATTTTGCCGTTCCATACAATGCCGGTGTGCATCCGAACCTGTACCTGTGGGCCAAGGACAGGGCGGGGAATGTGTCGAAGGAGCGTTTTCCCCATCACATAAGGCGAAAGAAATTCCGGACGGAAAGCATTCAAATAACGGACAGATTCTTGAAGCAGGTCCTTCCCTATTTTTCGTTTTATCCCTTTGAACCCGAGGATTCCGATATACAGAAATTTCTCGAGATAAATGGAAAGCTGAGAGAAGAAAACGGCCGGGTATTTTTCGATCTGAGGACCGAGACCCTTCCGGAACCACTGTGGGAGGGGTCGTGGCTGAGGCTCAGGAATGCCGCTACAATGGCCAGATTTGCGGATCATCGCAGGTATTACTATAAGGGTGAGCAAGTGGATGAAAAGGTCCACATGGGTGTGGACCTGGCATCCCTTGCCAATTCGGAAGTCCCGGCAGCCAATAGCGGCCGGGTGATCTACAGGGACCGCTTGGGCATCTATGGCAACACGGTGGTTCTTGACCACGGGCAGGGCATTGCCTCGGTTTACGCTCATCTTAGCGATTTCAGCGTGGATATGGGACAAGAAGTTGCAAAGGGAGATGTCATCGGGCACACGGGGCAGACCGGTCTGGCAGGGGGAGATCATCTTCATTTCGGCATAATGGTGGGCGGCGTGTTTGTCAATCCCGTCGAATGGTGGGACAGCCACTGGCTCCGGGATAATATCCTCCGGAAACTGGCCCTGTTGAAGCCGTGATGCTTCCTTGGCTCTTCAGCTCATTGTGCTGATTTCATTTTCTTGTTGACTTTCGTATCGATTTTCATTACTCAAGAATTCCGCGTTCAGGTGCTCGTTGGAGCTTAAAAGGGAACCCCGTGAAAATCGGGGATGGGCCCGCCGCTGTGATCGGGGACGAACACCGCAACATGCCACTGTCGGGGTCTCAGCCATAGGAGAGCCGGATGGGAAGGCGCGGTCAGTAGGATGATCCGTAAATCAGAAAACCTGCCTGGACGGGAGGGTGGACCTTCGCGGACAGGGGTTGCCCGGCAGTGATCTCGAGGATAAAAAGGGAAATCCCCGGATCGAATCTTCGGTCCGGGGATTTTTTTCCCCGGGCCCTGGAACAAACTAAAGGGTTTTCGGGAGGTGAAGGAAAATGAAAAAGTGGTTGCTTGTACTCTTTGTTTGTCTGGCTTTCATTTCACCGGGTCTTGCCGGAGCCGATGAGGAGATGGGCGGGGAAGAACCGGTCACCATGATGGAAGAGGTGGTGGTCACGGGGACTCGGTTCGAGCAGGTAGTTGAAAAGATCCCAGCGCATGTGACTGTCATAACCGAGGACCAAATAGAGGCGAGCGGGGCCAGGTCAGTCCCTGACATACTGCGAAGCCTCGGAGGCGTCCTGGTCAGGGACCTCAACGGAAATGGGAATAATCAGATCGTGGACATGGGAGGTTTCGGAGAGACAGCGGACAGGCATGTGGCGGTGGTCATCAACGGCCGCAGGATCAATCCCATAGATCAGTCCGGGATCAGGTGGACCCTTATCCCTGTGGAGAACATCGAAAGGATCGAAGTGCTCCATGGGGCGGGTTCGGTGCTATACGGGGATAATGCCATGGGAGGCGTTATCAATATCATCACAAAGGAGGGGAAGGAAGGCTTTCAGTTCAACTCTGAGTTGGGTTACGGCAACCTGCACACCAGGAGAGGATATGCTGCTGTGGATTTCGGCAGGGGACCCCTGAGTGTCCATTTGGGGGGTGTGCGATTTGAAACGGACGGGTATAGAGAACGCTCCGAGACTGAACGTTCCGGTGGCTTTGGGAAGGTTCGTCTCGATCTGAATGAAAATGTTTCCCTCTTCTTTGAAGGGAGCGCGGGAAACGCGGACTTTGAACTGCCCGGTTCTTTGACCGAGACACAGAGAGATGCAGATCGAAGGCAGTCCGTAAATCCCGCGGATGAAGGAGAGGACAGCGATTCCTTTGTGGGGCTCGGCACTGAGCTGGATTTGGGAAGATTCGGCCTCCTGAACCTCCATCTGAGCCACAGGACTGAGAAACGCGACAGCGATATGGCCTCCTGGTTCAGCTTCATGATGTTTGATGTGGAGACCAACGGTCTGGCAGCCCAGTATATCTTAGAGAGCGACCTGGTGGGGCACGGAAACCGTTTGACTTTAGGGTTTGATTATTACAACACGGAATACGAGGCATTCCAGGGAGCTTTCAAAGGGGCGACAACGAATCGCTTTGCCCATGAAAAGAGGACGCTCAGTTATTATGCCCAGGATGAATTCAATATACTGGACTCACTTATTCTGAATATTGGAGTCAGATATGAGGATCCGGACATCGATCTGGGGGCCCTGGTCGGCGGAGTTACAAACAGCTCTGGATACGATGACGGAGAGACAGCGTGGAACGTAGGACTTGCCTATTCATTCATGCCGGGTTCAAAGGTGTATGCAAGGGTGTATCGTTCGTTCAGATATCCTGTGGTAGACGAATACACAAGCATCTTTACGGGCGCCATCAATTCGAATCTCAAGCAGGAGACGGCCACTGGTTACGAAGCAGGAGTGAGGCTGTCGGTCTTCTCCAAGCTCGTTCTTAATCTCAGGTGTTACACCATGAATGTGAAGGATGAAATCTCATGGAACCCTGTGACGTTTCAGAACGAGAATCTGGACGAGACCCGGCACCGGGGCGGCGAGATGGATTTCAGGTTTCAGCCTGCCAAGTATCTGGCATTATATGGCGGTGCTGGATATACGGATGCGGAGTTCACAAATGGGGCGAATGACGGAAAACAGATCCCCCTGGTTCCTGAGTGGAAGGGACATGCCGGCTTGGAGGTGAACTACCTGGGATTCAGGGGCAGGCTCCAGTATAACTATGTGGGCGAAAGATTCTTTGGTATGGATTACAGCAACTCCCAGAAGAAGATGGATGACTACCACACTGTGGACCTCTACCTCGCCTACCGGTATAAATTCATGGAATTTTTCTTCAATGCCAATAACCTGTTCGATGAAAAATACTCTGATTTCGCATTTTACAATTCGTGGGGCTGGCCGGGCTTTTTCAACTATTATCCAATGCCCGAGGCTGTCTATTTTGGCGGCGTGAGGATCTATTTTTGATGGGCGTTTCTTGAAATCAGGCAGGTAGGCCCGGGTATTGTTGGATCCGTCACCGCGGTCATGGTCCGAATCAGAAGGGAGGTCTACGATCAAGATGTGGGAAAAAGTTCTGGAGGAGATCCAGCCCCTATCCAGCCACTGGCTGGATAGGGCAAAAGAGAGGCTGGACAATCTGACAAAGCCGAGGGGGAGCCTGGGCCGTCTT
>JAOZOW010000036.1 GCA_029933075.1 Deltaproteobacteria bacterium
AAACCTTTAGCCCACGTGGAAGAGGGAGGTCAAAATGGACAATATTTCGGATGAATCCAAAATGATTATTGCTTCCAATCTAACAGTAGCCGCTATACTCCGGGACATATATACCTATCAAACCGGAGAGAAGCCCCTGAGGGGGTCGGATGATTTTATCCTGAACAAATTCAATTTCATCTTAAAAGTCCTTTCAGGAGAAGACGCCTGAAGTACTTGCTCATGGCCATATAAAGCAAGCTGTGTGAGTGCCGCGGGCCAATCTCCCACAGGGTAGAGAGACCCTTGTCCCTCAGCCCCAGCCGGAGGGATTTGGTTTTCACAGGACCTTGCCTACCTGAGGCCTCTTGCTTTGAAGGAAATAGTGATGAAGCCTTTCAAGCACGCGGGCGCAGGGGCTCTTCTCCTCTTATTGTGTTTTTCCCTTTGCGCCAGTGATCTTTCCGCAAAGATCTATCGTTACAAAGACAGGGAGGGAAGGTGGGTTTATACCAACGAGCCCTCTTTGTTGCCCGCCGTTGGCGAGGAGGTCGAAGAGGACGCGGGGCGGAGCGAGCCGGCTGACGGGGAGGATCTCAAGAAGAGGCTTTGGGAGAAGATTCCCCCGAGGAACAAAATCGAGGAGGCACGAAACGCCGTGGTGGCCATCAAGAGCACCAAGGGGAGAGGCTCCGGCTTCTTTATCACTGAAGACGGCTACATTTTGACCAATAAGCATGTGGTGCAGGCCACGGAAAAAGAAAAGGCGGAGATCACGGAAAAAGAGAAGCTGATTGAGGAGGCCAAGAAGGAGCTCAACCATGAAGGGGAGAGGATACTTCGTGCGCGGAAGGTGTTGAGCCGGCTAAGGGACCACCCTGGGTATAAAGAGAAAAAGAGAAAGGTAGAGGCGTGGACCGAGGATTATGAGAAGCGGCGCAGGAGATTTGAGGAAAGGCTAAGAGAGTTCTGGAGCTGGCGGGAGAATATTCTTTCCCCGGGGGATTTCAGGGCGGTTCTTGCGGATGGCACTGAATTGCCCTGCGCCATTATTGCCGTGAGCTATGGTTACGATCTGGCCCTCCTGAAGGTGTCCGGCTACAGGACCCCTTTTATAAGCCCCGGAAATGTAAACGGCTTGGCTCATGGACAGAGCCTTTTTGCCATCGGCAATCCCAGCGTGGAGAAATTTTTGCTGAGACATACGGTAACATCAGGCATCTTTTCAGGCCGCAGGAAAATGGGTGACAGGATTTATATCCAGACCAATGCCCAGATAAATCCCGGAAACAGCGGGGGAGCGCTGGTCACCCGCGAAGGCAAGGTGATAGGGATCAACACATGGAAAGTGGTGGGCGAGAAGGTGGAAGGGCTGGGTTTTGCCATTCCTATCGATACTGCGCTCAAGGAGTTCAAAACCTTTCTCGGAGAACGTTCTCAGGAAAAATAACCCCGTGACTTCATCGTCCACCGATATTAATGCGATGATACGATACCTGCGGGAAACCGGTAAGCTCCATGGGAAAATCCCTCAGATCATTTCTCATCTTTATTGCCCTCCTCTTTTTCTCCGGCGGTATTCTTTATAGTCTTTTCCCCGGATTCCTCTTCAAGTCCGGAATAAGGATCATCCGCTGGTGGGGTGGGCTCAGGAGATACGAGGTTCAGGTAGATGACCACCGATGGGTTTATCTTGAGGGCGGAAAAGGTAAGACCATCCTGTTTGTGCATGGCTTCGGCGCCGACAAGGATAGATGGGGCACCTTCATCACCTCTTTCAGTAAGGATTACAGGGTGGTTGCCCCTGATCTGCCCGGATTCGGTGAGAGTTCACGGATTGCTTCAGCATGCTATGACATACCCACACAGGTAAAAAGACTTGATCGCTTTGTGAAGATCCTGGGCCTGAGTCGCTTTCATCTGGTGGGGATATCCATGGGCGGATATATCGGGGCCTACTATGCCAGCCAATATCCTGAGAAGGTGGAAACCTTGGCCCTAATGGATCCTGCCGGAGTCCGCTCACGCATACCCAGCTTTCTTGAAGAGCTATACAGGAAGACGGGCAACATCCCCCTCCTTTACAGGACGCCTGCACAATTTGATCGGATGATGGCCGTGGTTTTCCATCATCCTCCCTGGGTACCCGGCGCCATCAGGGGTTACCTCGCGAGGGAAGGGGCGGCAAACTACACTTTTTATCGAAAGATTCTCCGGGATATGATTAAGGGAGGCATGGACCGCCTGGAAGGGCGCCTTAAAAATATCCGGGCGAGGACTCTCCTTATATGGGGAGCGGATGATAGGGTACTGCACGTGTCTGGCGTGGAAAAATTCGAAATGGGGCTCCGCGACAAGCGCAGGGTGGTGATTATGGAGGATTGCGGACATGTCCCCTATATTGAAAAACCCGGTCAGACCATCATGATATACAGGGATTTCCTTGAGAGCGCATCATAGACTGAATATGGGGGCTTAGTAAAGCAGGATCAAGGGACCGTTCCCTCATCCAAGGCGATTTCTCGCACTCCGGGCAGCTGTGTGAGGTCGTGTGTAAGCTCCCTCCACTCCACATCTTCTCTTGACAATAGGCTGATTCTGAATGTGATGACGCCTTGATCCAGCTTGCGGTCGAAACTCACGAACTGGATGGTGGAAAAAGGGTATTTTTCCATCACCTTCTCGATGCGCTTTAGCTGTCCTCCCACATCGTCGGATATAATGGTGAGACTGGTATAAACGTCTCTCCGGAAAAGGGGCTTGATGTACCGGAGCACGTAGAGGCTGAAGAGACTGAAAATGGCAACAAGGATAGCGGGGATAAAATATCCCGCCCCCACTGCAAGCCCGACAGCGGTTATCATCCACATGCCTGCGGCAGTGGTAAGTCCCCGCACCGATCCCTTGCCCGTAATGATGGCCCCGGCCCCCAGGAAACCCATGCCTGCTAAGGCATAAGAGGCGATCCTTCCTGGGTCGAGTCTCACCGCACTTGCAGAGTCAAGATGGCGATACAGGGCTTCCATATGAAGGGATAACATCATGATGAGGCAGCAGCCCACGGAGACCAGGATATAGGTTCGGAATCCGGCGGCTTGACCGTGGGCCTCGCGCTCGAAACCTACCATTCCGCCTAAGAGGCCTGCCAGGCCGATCTTTAAAGCGGCCTCCGGGACAAGGCTGAGGTCAAATAGCGCGCTCCATTCCACTAATCCGTCTCCCACATCTCCCAAGTGTGTGCCAATGTATCTTACATAGAAGCTGTGGTCAAGATGGGGAGGAGCGGTTTCCCGTTATTGGTTTTCCTGGCTCGCTTGACTTTCCTGCCCGTTTCTTCATAATTGGCCGCATTAAATTGCCAGGCTGGTGGGGTGTACAAGACAGGAATGCCAGGGCCAGGGTACTCGGACCGGGGTCAGAACTGGTTTAGATGTGGAGGATTTCAACCATGGGGGAGCAACCAACTTCGGAAGATCTCAAACAAAGATATGACGAACTCACAGATAAGATCAGGGAGCTGAGGCGTGTTGAGGAGGATCTGAATCAGCGGATTCATCAAATGGAAAGGGAGCTGCTTGAGCGAAGACAGCTTGAGAGTGCCCTCAGGGAGCGCTCGGGCTACTCAGGAGAGGCACTGAGCGAGGGGGATCAGGGCATTTTGCATGAAGCCGCTTCTCATAGCAGATCTTGCAGGGACGGTACGCAAAATGCTGGATGGAAATCAGACATCGGGTGAGAGATGACCGTGAGGCGCGGTTGAGGGAGAAAGGAGAGAAGGGAAGCATATGAAGGCGGAGCTACTCCCTGTTGGAAAGCTGAGCCCTAAGATCCTAAGTGAGTTGCTGGAGAAGTATTCCAGGGCTGACAGACGGATTCTGGTAGGCCCTTATATTGGAGAGGACGCCGCTGCAGTCGACATGGGAGAAAAGGCCCTTGTGATGACGACCGATCCCATCACCTTTGCCACTGATGAGATCGGTCATTACAGTGTCATGGTGAATGCCAATGATATTGCCACTACCGGGGCGGATCCAATGTGGTTTACGGCAACTATCTTACTGCCGGAGGCTGAGGGAAACAGGGAAATGGCGGAGGAAATATTCAGACAGATCCACGCGGCCTGCGAAAAGCTGGGCGTTTTTTTGGTGGGCGGGCATACGGAGATCACATTCGGCCTGGCGCGTCCCATTGTGGTAGGGCAGATGATAGGGGAGGTAATGAAAAAGGGGCTTATCCGGACCGGGGGTGCGATGCCGGGGGACGCGATCCTTATGAGCAAGGGGCTCTGCGTGGAGGGGACCGCCATTATGGCCAGAGAGAAGGGGGATGATCTGTTAAAAGCGGGAACTTCGGCAGAGATCGTCGATAGGGCGAAAGGCTTTCTCTATGATCCGGGCATCAGCATAGTTGAGGAGGCGCGCCTGGCCTGTCGGGTTGCTCAAGTCCATGCAATGCATGATATTACCGAGGGGGGTCTTGCTAATGGTCTTATGGAAATTGCCGTTGCGGCAGGAGTGCAAATCGAAGTGGATGAAGATCGCATCCCCCTTTATGAAGAGTCGCGGGTCCTGTGTGAGGCCCTTGGCCTCAACCCCATGGGCGTGATAGGGTCAGGTTCTTTGCTGATTGCCTCCGAACCTTCAGAGGCGGAGAAGATCCTCGCAGCTGGGATCGAACAGGGCCTGGCCATCGCCAGAATTGGAAGGGTAAAGAGAGCGGGCGCCCCTGCCGTTTCTCTGATAACTCGAGAGGGACAGACGCCTCTATCCCCCTTTGCCAGGGACGAAATCCTCAAGATCTTTTGAGAGATTGTGCGGGCGTCCATGCAGAGAAGTTCATGGAGGTGATCCAGGAGGAGCCATGGTGGAAATAGTCTTTCTTGGTGTAGGCGAAGCATTTGACGAAGCGCTGCCTAATACCTCTGTGCTGATTCGCTATCATGTGCAGTCTTCACCCCTGTCATTATTGCTGGATTGCGGATTTACCGCGACTCCCCAGTTTTGGAAGGAGGAGCCGGATCCTGACGCCCTTACCGGGTTATGGATTTCTCATTTCCATGGCGACCACTACCTGGGCGTGCCCGCCCTTCTTGTTCGCTTCTGGGAGGAGGGGCGTGAAAGGCCCATTACCATCTTAGGACAGGCGGGTGTTGAAGCTGCCGTGCTCCACGCTCTGGATGTGGCGTATCCCGGTTTTCAGGAGAAGATTCGGTTTCCGCTCCATTTCGTGGAGGTAGAGCCCGGAAGGTGCGTAGAGATCCTCGGCCTCTCATTCGAGACGGCAGAAAATGACCATTCCCAGAGGGACTTGGCCCTCAAACTCAACGCAGGAGGGATATCTATTTACTATAGCGGCGACGGGAGACCTACCCCCGAGAGCATGCAGCTTGCCAAGGGGTGCGATCTGATAATCCATGAGGCTTTCAGTGTGGATCAAGAGGTGCCGGGACATGGGAATATGAAAAGCTCGGTCGAGATGGCTGAAGAGTCTGGAGCATCCCAGCTTGCCCTTGTCCACATACAGAGAAAGGAGCGTCCAGGAGTCATCGAGAGACTGAAGGTGCGAAAGCCGGGACCGGGCGGTTTGCGGGTGATCGTGCCAGAGCCGGGGCACAGGATGAAACTCTGAATCCGTTGTTGAATGCCAAAGCCCGTGTATATGCGGCCCTGCCTGCTGCAGGCAGCCCTCCATGTATTGAGCTGGTGCTTGGTCACTGGCCGGTGGGGAAAGAATGTTTTTTGAAATGGAGCTTGTTGGGTTTCACGTTGAATAAATGTCCATAGAGGAATTCCAATGTCCCCGGGGGAAAAGAGAGCTGCGGGTCCGGAATTGAGGGTGATTCAGGGAGGTCTCCAGAGGGAGATTTCCTTCAGGGGGCTGTTAGTTGTTGCAGCTCCACCGGAAAATTCTCCTTTCAGGGTGGAGGCGGAGGTTTTGGAGGAAGATACTTTCCTGGTCATGAGTGCGGATCTGGAGGTGCGTGAGCCCTCGGAGCCCATCATCAAGATCATGACCCGTCTGCTCGACACAGAGCCCCAATCGCCGGGCTCGGTTTTGCTCAGAGAAGGAAATCCCCTGAGATTCCTTGCCGTGGTTCATGATTTTAATCAAGAACCCACTTGGAGGGAGGAATGGATCGCCAAAGCGCTCGAGAGTGTGTTTCGCAAGGCCGAGAGCCGGCATGTTGAATCGCTTGCTATCCCGCTTTTGTGCACCAAATATGGACGCCTGGAAGAAAGACGCTTTGTCGTCCTTTTGAGGGATGCCCTTGAAAAAACACCTCTGGAGACCCTGAAGCGTCTGTGGTTGATGGTCCCCAAGGGGAGGGCGGGAGAGTTGTTGAAGCTGATGGAATAGTTAATTCCTCCCCCTGTCGCTGCTTTGCAGCGGGCTGGAGGGATATTTTTCGCAGTGCCAAAAAATTATGGGATAGGCAATGAGGAAGGGCGCACTAATAACCGCGGCAGAGGAAGCAGAGTCCGTGCTCGCTGGTTTTTTAGGTGCTGATTTTAGGCTCTCAGTGCGCTTTTTCTCCCATCAGGGATTGTTTGGAGATTCGAGTTTCCATTATGGAGAAGCGGATGGAGCCGGCAAGCCGGAGAGTGATTACGGGATTGAGGTTTCTGCCGAGGCCCTGTGGTTGTCGAGCAGAGAGATGAGATCTGGCCAGGTGGAGATCTTGGATACGCTCTCGGCAAGCCCTTTGAATTGTTCTTCAGGTTCTCCACTTGCAAAAGGAATATTCTTGTGGTGCACATACGTCATCCACACGGGGATAAGCCCTGCCTCCTGGGCGCCCCTTATGTCGGATTCCAGGTCGTCACCTATAAAAATAAGCCTATCTTTTTCTACCCTTAACTCCTCAATGAGCCGTCGGAAGACCAAGGGATGAGGCTTTCGATATCCAAGTTCGCCGGAGATAAGCACCACATCAAAAAAGTGCGATATGCCTAAGTGGTCAATCAGACGCAATGCGGCCGGAGCATCGGTGAAATTGGAGAGCAATCCCAGCCGGTAGTCTCCCCTTACAGTGCTAAGCATCTCAATGGTACCCGGGATGAGATGACAGTAATCGAGAAAGGCCGAGAAGTAGGATTCGACCGCTCTGGCTATTCCGGGATCCTCCGGGGGCACTTCATAGCCTAAGGTCTTGAGGGCGGCACTGATCCAATAACGGTTGTGCGTTTCCCGCCAATCCTTGCGGGTTTGTTCTATAAAGTGGATTGCTGCTTTGTGATATGCCTGCTTAAAGGTGTCATGGTCAAGGCTGAAGCCGTTTGACTCCAGGCTGCTCACCAGCCTCCTTACCGCCTCGTCCAGACCGCCCCCCTCCGAAAATATGAGGGTGTTGAATAAATCAAATCCTATGGCTCTGATATGACGCATGGCCCTCTTCTTATATGAACGGGGAGCAAAATGCAATCCATATCCTCTAAGAGGGGGCGTCGAATTAGTGCTCAAGAAAGCCGGTGTTTTTGCCGATAGGGATGATAAAGAGGACATAGAGCGCAAAGGAGATAGGTGTTGGCATTTTGGCGGCTCCATTTCATTTTTGACGTTTTCAAAGCGTTTTTTCTCTGGTGGCATTCCCAGATGGTTCAAATGGGGCGGATTATTGGGACAGGGAGGTTGTTGCACGCTTTTTGCATGTTTTGCGTAGTGTAGAGTCACTCCGGCTGCTAACAAGCAGCTGGATCAGGGGATTACGATTGAAGTGCCATCCGGCTTCAACACCAAATGAATAAACCAAGTGACGGCCAGGCGCCTCCAAAGGTTATACTTGAAAAAGGGAGCGAGGGATGGCACTTAATCAACCCCTATATCGCATTTCATAGGATTTTCTGCTGCCGGTAGCAGAATGAGCATTTTCCTTCAGCCTCCGAAGGGCCAAATTTTCCGAAAGGCTCCTATATTAGATGGGCGCGGATAGAGATCATGAGGGAAGTTTTGAAGCACTACATGAACCCGCTCCATATCTATTGCCGATTGCGGGACATAGGGATTTCAAAGGATACAGCCCTCCTTCTTTGCAGGATCTATGAGCGCGCCATCTTTAAGCGATATTTCCTCAACCGCCTTTAAGCCTTTCATCCCCATCGTTGACCGGCTTGACATCCTTGCCCCTCCCCCTTATCCTCAGGACAATGAGAGAAGAAAAGGTTGCATTCCCCTGCATTGACCTGAGTCGCTGCACGGGATGTGAATCCTGTATGGAGATTTGCCCCGATGTCTTTCGGAGAAATCCTGACATCGGCCTTATTGAGGTGGTGGACCTTTCCGCCTATCCCGAAGCCGAGATCCAGGAAGCAATCACCATATGCCCGGTTGACTGCATTTTTTGGGAAGAAAAATGAAGGAGCCCCCGTCCCCCCTTCTTATCAAACCTCAACTTGACCGCCTGTACGCCTTTTATAATGCACGCAAGTGGGTGCACCCGGATCCCCTCGAATACCTTTACGAGTATCCGCGTCTGCAGGACCGGGAAGTTGTAGGCCTGATTGCGTCCTGCCTCGCCTATGGGAGGGTAACCCAGATACTCAAGAGCGTATCGGGTATCCTGAAGGAGATGGGCGAAGCCCCCTGCCGCTTTCTCGAAACCTGCAGCTTTCCCGCATTGGAGAAGCGTTTCGGGGAGTTCAAACACCGTTTCACCACAGGTCGGGAAATGGTGATGATGCTGGAGGGGATCAGATACGTGATTGATCGGTACGGCTCCCTGTACGAGTGTTTTCTCGGTGCGCTTGACCATCAGGACGATACCATCCTCCCCGCCCTTTCTTTTTTTGTAAGCGAATTAAAAACGCCCTTTGATGACAGCCCCAGTAGTCTCTTGCCCTCGCCCGAGAAGGGAAGCGCCTGCAAGCGCTTGAGTCTTTTTATGCGGTGGATGGTGAGGAAGGACCGTGTCGATCCGGGCGGCTGGGAAGACGTGAGCCCACGCAAACTTATTGTGCCCCTGGATACCCACATGCACCGGATCTCCGTGTGTTTGAATCTGACAGAACGGAGGAACTCTGACATGCGCACTGCCCTTGAAGTTACCAAAGCATTTCGGATGTTGGTCCCTAGGGATCCTGTGAGGTATGATTTTGCTTTGACCCGTTTGGGGATCCGGAAAGATGGTGATGAACTTGAATTTCTTAGGGGGCTTGCCATTTCACGGGAGTAACAAGGAAGGGGCCCGATCATGAAGGTATTTATGACCGGAGGTACCGGCTTTGTAGGGAGGAAGCTGGCCGAAAAGCTGGCACAGGAAGGGCTTGAGGTTACGGTGCTTACTCGCTCGGCCAGTCGGATCCGGTCGGCGCCCCGGGGCGTGTCTCTGCTGGAAGGAGATCCCATCAGCCAGGGCCCCTGGCAGGAAAAGGCGGCATCCCATGAGATCGTCATTAATCTTGCCGGTGCATCCATTTTCACAAGATGGACCGATTCAGCCAAGAGGGAAATCCGTGAGAGCCGTCTCCTGACCACCCGGAACCTGATTGAGGCCCTGTCCGTTAGGAGAGAGAAAGAGACACTTTTCATGAGCGCCTCCGCAGTGGGATATTACGGATTCCACGGGGATGAGGATCTGGTGGAGGAAAGTGCGCCGGGAAATGATTTCCTGGCCACCCTTGCCCGGGATTGGGAGGCTGCGGCCCTTGAGGCCCGAACAGCAGGGGTTCGGGTGGTGCTCTGTCGTTTCGGGGTCGTGCTGGGTGAGGGGGGCGGAGCCCTTACCAAGATGATTCCACTTTTCAGGTGGGGTTTAGGGAGCCCCTTGGGCAGTGGCAGACAGTGGTTCTCCTGGATCCATGAAAGCGACCTGGCCGAGATCTGCATTTTTCTCATAGAACACGCGGACATTTCGGGTCCCATAAACTTCACTGCTCCAAATCCGGTTACCAACAGGGAAATGACCCGCACCCTTGCAGAGGTATTGAAAAGGCCCTGCTTTCTACCACCGGTGCCGGGGTTTATGATCAGGCTGATGATGGGAGAGTTTGGATCTGTTTTCCTTAAAGGGCAGAAGGCATTGCCGGGGAGGTTGCTCAGGGAGGGCTTTGAGTTCCGCTTCCCGCACCTAAGGGAGGCGTTGGAGGATATTCTGGCCCGGCAATAAATTGAGATTGTGGGCCATTGCCGGGAAGGCGTGCAGATAGAAATTCCTTGCATGAACACATATCCAGAAATAAAATTAAACCTGATGGGGAGCAAATTTCAGTGTTTTTCTTTTCAGTGATGGAGGTCTTGTCATGTCAGGGTTGATTTTGTGGAAGGACCAGGAGATGAGAAAGCTGAGGAGGGACATTGACCGCCTTTTCAGCCGGTGCTGGTCCCACATGGGAGTAAATCTCTTCTTGGAGGAGTTGTCAGGTTCTCCACACATCCATATGACCGAGGCAGAGGATGCCGTCATCATCACTGCAGAGCTCACCGGAGTGAAGCCTGAGGATCTGGATGTCTCAGCCACCAGTGACACTGTCATCATCAGTGGCAGGAGAAGAGAAAAGCGCGTGGAAGGCAATGGTTACTATCAGAGGGTGGAGAGCATGCTGGGGTCTTTCAAGCGTACGGTT
The DNA here is from genome assembly GCA_029933075.1 of Deltaproteobacteria bacterium. GTDB lineage: Bacteria > Desulfobacterota > DSM-4660 > Desulfatiglandales > Desulfatiglandaceae > JAOZOW01. The sequence continues at coordinate 10,539 of JAOZOW010000036.1, forward strand.
GCCCTGCCCTGCCGGGTTAAGGTGGATGAGATAGAGGCCACTTATAAGGCCGGCATATTGAAGATCACTATGCCAAAAGAGGAACAGAAAAGGGCATGTGGAGTTAAAGTTAAAGTGAAGTAAATGAAAAGCGAAAGGGAGGACATCAATGCCCAGAAAAGAATCCTACAAAGAGGTGCCGGTAGAACAGCTCAGATGGCGACTTGATCCGGCGAGCCTACCTTTTGAGACCACGGACGATCTGAAGCCGCTTATAGAGATCGTAGGGCAGAAGAGAGGAGTTGAGGCCTTCAAGTTTGGGATGGGGATGGATAAACCGGGCTATAACGTGTTTGTGACCGGAACAGCCGGCACGGGCAGGATGTCCACGGTGAAGAAGCTGCTCAAGGAGATGTCAAAGAACGGTAGGGTTCCGGATGATCTCTGCTATGTGAACAACTTTGAGAATCCGGAAGCGCCTATACTCCTTAGAATGAAAAAGGGCATGGGCAGTGCATTCAAAAAAGCCGTCAACGACCTGATTGAGACCTTAAAAAAAGAGGTTCCCCAGATTTTTGAGAGCCAGGAATACATTAATCTCAAAAAGGAGATTATGGAGACATATGAGACCAAGGGAAAGAATTTTTTCAAGAACTTGGACCAGAAAGTAAAGGAAGAGGGATTCGCCTTGGTGGATGTCCAGATAGGACAAGTCAAACGGCCCGAGGTCATGCCCCTGGTCGACGGGAACCCGATGCATATTGACCAGGTGGAGGCCATGGTGGAAAAGGGCCGGTTCCCCAAGGATGAGTTCGAGGAGATGAAAAGAAAGCATGCCGAGCTGAGGGAGCAGATCGATCAGATCTTTCTTGAGCTCAGAGACCTGCAGAAGGAAGTCCAGGAAAAGATTGAAAAGATGGATTACAATATTTTTATGGAGAATGCCTCCCGCCTGGCCTCTCCCATCACGAAAAAATATAAAGGAAAGCCCGTCAGCACCTATATCCAGGCCCTCCTTGAAGACATGGCCAACAACCTCCAGATTTTCAGACCCCAGCCCCAGCAGGCCATTGCCGGCATAATACCTATGGTCTCGGAGACCGATCCTTTTCAGCCCTACCGTGTCAACCTGCTGGTGGACAACAAGGATCTCAAAGGCCCGCCGGTGATCGTGGAGAATTATCCTACTTACAGAAACCTGTTCGGGAGCATTGAAAGAGTAGTGGACCGCACAGGTGTGTGGAGGACCGATTTCAGCAAGATCAAGGCGGGTTCCCTGATCAAGGCCAACGGCGGGTACCTGGTTTTCAACCTCCTGGATGCCATTGTGGAACCCGGTGTCTGGGCAGGACTAAAGAGGGCGCTTAAGAGCAAGAAGCTTGAGATCCAAACCTATGATCCTTTTTACCTTTTCACTACAACCGGCCTAAAGCCGGAACCCATTGACCTGAATGTGAAGGTGGCGGTCATCTCCGACCCCTATCTATATCACCTCCTGCTTTATTACGATGAAGACTTGAAAAAGATATTCAAAGTGAGGGCCGATTTCGACACGGCAATGGACAGAGACGATGAAAGCATTAGCCAGGTGGCCGCATTCGTCAAGGCCACCACGGATGAAGACAACCTCAGGCCGTTTGACCGGACAGCCGTGGCGGCTTTGGTGGAACAGTCGGTCAGGATGACCGGGAGGCAGGAAAAGATTTCCACCAGCTTTCCGGCCCTTGCGGACCTCATCCGAGAGGCCGATTACTGGGCCGGGCAGGACAAACAGTCCATTGTCACGGAGAGTCATGTGGAGAGGGCCATTGAAGCGAAGGTTTATCGTTCCAACTTGGTGGAGGAGAAGATCCAGGAGATGATTGATCGGGGTACCCTGATGATCGATGCGGAAGGGGAGGTGGTGGGCCAGGTCAACGGCCTTGCCGTCTACGCCATGGGTGACTATATGTTCGGAAAGCCGTCGAGAATTACAGCCTCCACCTCCATGGGGCGTGCCGGTATCATCAACATCGAGAGGGAGGCGGACCTGTCGGGTAGTACCCACAACAAGGGGGTCTTGATCCTGAGCGGATATCTGCGGAAAAAATATGCCCAGGATAAGCCCATGACCATGAGCGCCAGCATTGCTTTTGAACAGTCCTATGGGGGCGTGGATGGCGACAGCGCGTCCTCAACCGAGATCTACGCCCTGCTCTCCAGCCTCTCGGGTGTGCCGATCAGACAGTACATAGCGGTCACAGGCTCCGTGAACCAGAAGGGAGAAATCCAGGCAATCGGCGGCGTGAACCAGAAAATAGAGGGGTTTTACGATTGCTGCCGCAACAAGGGCCTTACCGGAAAACAGGGTGTCATGATCCCCGAGGCCAATGTAAAGGACCTGATGCTGAGAAAAGATGTGGTAGAGGCGGTAAAGAAGGGGAAGTTCCATATCTATCCGGTTAAGACCATAGATGAGGGCATAGAGATTCTGACCGGCAAGAAGGCCGGGAAAAGAAAAGCAGACGGCACGTATCCCAAAGGAACCATAAACGATCTGGTGGATCGAAAGCTCAGAGAATTGGCCGAAGGGCTGAAAAGTTTCGGGAAAAACGAGGAAAACGAAGGGAGCCGGAAAAGAAAAGCCCGTAAAGGCAAAGGTAAAAAGAAGTGAAAAGCCCCTCCCTTTCAAGCCCCGTAGAGGAGAAGATCGCTTGGGCCGAAGAATGCTACAATGCATTCGGGGAACGTTTTCTTGAGGATCGGGCCCTCAGGGACCTGCTCAGCAGACTTGAGAGTGCCGTTAAGATTTCCAGGGAGGCCATGCTCAATGCAGGTATCTTGGAGATATGCAGGGCTTGCGAGGAGGATGAGGGGGGATCGTGCTGTGGAGCGGGCCTGGAGAACCGGTATGATGGATGGCTTCTCCTGATCAACTTGCTTATGGGTGTGAAGCTCCCGGGGTCTCGATATGACCCCAGGAGCTGTTATTTTCTGGGGAGGCACGGCTGTCTCCTGCAGGCGCGGCATGTAATCTGTGTCAATTATGTGTGCCCGAAGATCACCCAGGCGGTTGACCCCCGAAAGATGAAGTCATTGAGAGAAAAAGAAGGGGATGAGCTGGCGGCCCTCTTCCTCCTCCATGAGCGAGTAAAGAAAATTGGGAAGGAATGATCGATCAGGGGGGTTGAGGAGGATTGTTCGGAATGGATCTGTTGCTGGAAAGCACCCTCCAGGAGGTCGCGCGGTTTTATGATGAGAGGAAGGTGGGCGATGTAGGCCCTCTGGGGTTCAGGAGGTCCACTGACCTCGGCACGCTTTTGGCCGGCCTGGACCGGCTGGTTTCCCAGGAGATAATCGTACCCGGAAAGACTTTGTTCATGGACCTCGGGTGCGCTGACGGCAGGGTGAATGTCTTTTTGAGCTACCTTGCCAGGGTATCCGTGGGGATAGAACTGGACGAATGGACCCTGGACGAATATGACCCTCTCAGGGTTGAGCTTGAGGGCCATCTAAGCAGGCATGGGCTTCTGTTGCCGCCCGACAATATTTTTCTCTTCCAGGGGGATGCAACGGATGAGGGAGTCTTCGAGCGCATCGGCCGCAGCACGGGCTTTTCCCTCGGGCAGTTCGACCTATTCTATACCTATCTCGTGATGCATGAAGAGCTGGCCGATCTGATAGTACGCCGGGGCAAGCCCGGCGCCATATTTTTGATCTACGGGCTGCAGAAGGTCATGCCCCGCTACAACGGACTGCGGCTCCTGAATCATCTCAGTCCACTTGAAGGGATCCTCGGGATTTACAAGAAGCCCTGAGCGGCACCGCGAGGCTCAGGTAAAGCTCCCCCTCGTTGAACATCAAGCGTTTTTCCACCATCATCTTTAAGAATCCTCTTATCTGATCCTCTCCGAAGGCAGAAAACCGGGCCACGATCCGGGGCAGGGACCTCTGGGATTCACAGAAAAGGTAGATCTCTCTTGAACTCCCCTTGAGCCTGTGTGTCATATCCTCCTTTCCAGGGCGCCGTTGCCGGATGATCATGAAATGCCCCCCGTCTAAGTAGGACAGTATGGGGCCGCTTCCGGGCGTGCTGTGAAGCTCGGCGTAGCTCTTTGCCCATGCATCTATCTTCTCTTTCACCTGGGCCCATAGCCGCTTTTGATAGCGAACCCCGCCTTGGTATCCCTGGATCATGAGCCGCAGTCCCTTGAAAATAGGGGGCGGAAAGAGGTGGCCGTAAAAGGAATGGTTTCCCATCTTTTTTATTCCGTATGCGCGGGGATTTCGCCATACGCCGCTCCGATAACCGAGCCAGAAGTGAATTCCTCTAAGCGGGCGGAAGGGGAGCACGAAATCCAGGTTGTGGAGGGTCTCTGCCACATCCGCCTCATCGCTCCCGGGGAAACACAGGATCAGGTTCCCGGTGAGATCGGGAAGCCCGGGGGTTTCGCAATTTTTCATTATCTCCACGTTGTCCATGGCGGTTGTCCCTTTGTTCAGTTTTTTGAGGAGGCGGGTGCTCAATGCCTCTATTCCCACCTGCACCTGCTCCACACCCGCCTGTGCCATAGCGGCGAGGGTGGAACTGGAGGTAGTGGCCCGGATTTCGGTAAAGAGCCGGAGTTCTTTTTTTATTTTGGCGATTTCGAAAAACAGCGAATCGAGGTTTTTCGGGGGAAGGATGTTGTCCATGAAGCTTATGGACAGGATCTGATGGCGCTCTGTAAGGACATCTATCTCTTCAACGACCCTTTGCCTGGACTTGGCGCGGTATCCTTGCCACTGGAGGTTAAGGTTGCAGAAGGCGCACCCTCGCCCCTTGTTCCCGGATCCTCTTTTCCACCAGCAGCCCCTTGACATCTCCATGGGGATCCGTGGAAGGAAGGCCCTGTCGGCACCCAGGGACTCGAGTTGGTCGAAATAATCGCCGTAGTCAGGAAACGGCAGGTCGTCGAGCCGCTCCACCTGGGTGTTTTCTTGCTCGGGTAAAGGACCGCCCCCGTACCTGGATACTATGCCGGGATATTGGATGGGCCCGGCGTTGTCCCTTTCTCTTTCCAGGGATTGGATCAGATGTACGAGGGGTAGCTCCCCTTCTCCGTTGACCACATAATTGATCTCCGGAAATATTCTAAGGAGGCTTTCCCCCATTTCCCCTGCACAGGCCGAGCCCCCCACCACGAGTTGAAGCGAGGGCGCCCTTTTTTTGATCTCTTGGATGAAGTAGAGGGAACTTGTCAGCTGGCCGAAGCAGATGGAAAACCCCGCAAGGTCATAACGCTCCCACCAGTGCCTGGCGAGAATCCTTGAGGAAACTATTTCAAGCTCCCGGCAGAGTTCCACAAACTCGTACTTCCTCAGTAGGGGAGATCTGGACACCCTCCTTTTCCAGAAGCGCGCTATGGTGGATATTCTCTCCGGATAGAGCAAGGCGGCAAAGAGCGATTCGGAAAGCCACGTGCTTTGAGATATCTGCTTGTACAGATCGTATCCCAGATCTGCCGCCACGCCCAGATAGAGATGAAATGCGTCCACCTCCACGTGTGGCAGGGTCTTTCTGACATATGCCTTGAGCGTACCCAGTTGAATGGAGGGGCGGGTAAAAAGAGGCCAGGGTGTAGAGATAAGAGCGAGTCGTGTCATGGCGAGGGGCTGTAAAATCTCCCCGGGCCATACCCCGGCATCGGCCTTATAGCAGACCCTTTGTCGGACGACCGAGGCATCCTGGGGATGGGGAGTGGAATCTGCTACTGGACGCTCTTAAAACCCAGGTCAAAGGCCTTGAGATTGGATTCCAGGAAGGCCTCTTTTGTGGAGGAAGAAATGGTCTCCTTCATTTTTTCTTCACTGATCGGAATGGTGCCCGAGGCGATAAGAGCGCCCAACATCACCATATTTAGAGAAAGGGGGTTCCCCGCTTCCTCTGCCAGGGCATTGCCGTCAAGTGCGATTACCCTTTTTACTTTACTTTGAAGCAGATTTAGGGTCTGGTCGACCGCCGGGTAGGAACCCTGGCCAATGGATACGGTAAAGGGTGGCAGGGGCCTCGTGTTGGTGATCACCACCGTGTCGCTGTTACATTTAGGAAGGGCGCGCAGGGTCTCCGCGGGCTCGAAACCGATGAGAACATCAGCTTCGCCCTTGGATACGATGGGGCTTGAAATGTCTCCCATCAGCACGGCCGATTCCACGATTCCGCCTCTCTGGGCCATGCCGTGTATTTCGCTTACCACCGCCGGTATCCCGGCTGACAAGGCCGTTTCTCCCAACAGCCGTGAGGCAAGGAGGTTGCCCTGGCCGCCCACACCGATGAATACTAATCTCCTCGGTTCCATATAAGCCTCCGATTATTCCTTTACTGGCAAGATGGCGTTTTCGGGACAGATCTGAGCGCACACCGAGCATCCGATACATAGCGTCTCATTGATCTCCACCCGGTCCCCGTCCAGATACATGGCCGGACATGCCAGCTTATCCACACAGATTCGATGATTCTTGCACTTATTGTGGTTTACGTAAAAAGGTTTCGATTTCCTTGCCTGGCCTGTGGCCCTGGCAAACAGGGGGCACAGCTCCTGAGAGATGATGACCGATACCCCGTCATATTCCATGGCGGCCTTGACCGCTTCTATGGTTTTCTTGATTTTGAAAGGCTTGACCACATGGACATCCTTTACGCCGCATCCCCGCACCAGGTCCTCCAGGGATATCCGCGTAAGTTCCACGCCAAGCGGTGTGGTGTTCACTCCCGGATGCGGTTGGTGGCCTGTCATGGCCGTGGTGCCGTTGTCAAGGATCACGAGGGTGAATTTATGGTTGTTATGCACTGCGTTGATAAGCCCTGTAATGCCCGAGTGAAAAAAGGTGGAATCCCCGATAAACGATACCACTTTCTGCTCCGTAGCCTGGGAAAAGCCGCAGGAGGAACTTACAGATGAGCCCATGCATATGACCAGGTCGGCCATTGATATGGGGGGAAGGAGCCCCAAGGTGTAACAACCTATGTCTGTGGGGTTGATGGCATCGGGGCCGTATACCTCTTTCACCGCATAGTAGGTAGCCCTGTGGGGGCATCCTGCGCAGAGATTGGGCGGTCTTCCTGGTAATTCGGGCAAGTCTGAGAGATCCACTATTTCCGTGGGGCTGAACTCCACGTCGAAATACTTGGCCACCGCATTTCTGACCATCCGGGGATCGTACTCGAAAAGCCGTGTAAGCCCTTCAACCCCTTTGCCACGGATGGGGATGGCAATGCCTTTCTCTTGGGCAATGGCCTTGAGATCATTCTCCATGACAGGCTCCAGCTCCTCCACCACCAACACTTTTTCCACCTGCCTCAGGAACCTGCCGCACAGCTCCTTGGGCAACGGCCATGAAAATCCCACCTTAAGGATGCTGACCTTGTCCGCGATGCCGAGGTCGGATACGGCGTCACTCACATAATTGAAGCTCACGCCATTGCTTACGATGCCCCATTTGCCGTTGCCGATTATCTCGTTGTAAGGCCATTTCTCCGATTTTTCCATGGCCCTGTCATATTTTTCGATCAGCAGCTTGTGGAGATTTCGGGAGACCGCCGGCACGCAGACAAAGTGGAACGGGTTTTTCTCAAAGGTGGTTTTGGTCTTGACGGGCTTCAGTTCTCCGAGCTTTACCGCTCCCCTGATATGGTTGAGCCGGGTGGTGGTCCTGACGATCACGGGAAGTTCCAGTTCTTCTGAGAGCTCAAAGGCGGCTACGACCACATCTTTCATCTCTTGGACGTTGGTGGGTTCCAGCATGGGAAGCCCGGAGAGCCGCGCATAATATCGGTTGTCCTGTTCGTTCTGGCTGGAAAAGAGATAGGGATCGTCTGCATTGATAACCACCATTCCCCCCTTAACGCCCGTGTAGGCAAGGGTCATCAATGGATCGGCAGCCACGTTTAGGCCCACATGCTTCATGGTGACCATGGTCCTGAGGCCGGAGATGGCTGCGGCCGCCCCCACTTCCATGGCGACCTTTTCATTTGTGGAGTATTCAAAGTAGAGGTCGGTCTCTTTGCTGATATTGAAAAACTGCTCGGGAATCTCCGAGGAAGGCGTGCCGGGATAGCATGTGGCAAATGACACTCCGGCCTCGAGCGCCCCCCGGGCGATAGCCTCGTTGCCCAGTAAGAGCATTTCTTTACCTGTTTCGTTGGTGAGTAGCTTATGCATTTTTCCCCCCAATGGTTGCCGTGTTATTGCTCTCCCCTCCCGGCCGAGAGTAATTAGAGTAGCGCACAAAGCATTGCACAGCGCAAGGAAGGGGCCTTTTTTGGCAAATTTTAGCCATAATGCAGCTATGATTTAGCTACATTCATACCTAACTGAAGCTCCCGCAACATGTCAAGCAAAAACCCTCCATATATTTGAGGGTCTAATGTGTTCAAGCCTGGTTCGAATTATTCTTGATGGCCTTCCAAAAAGTCATCAAACCAGACGGCACAGTAAAAAGCGCCAAGATCAAGGCGCGCGAACCTTGAGGAATGAGGCGTACTTATCAGTACGTCGGAATGACGAAAGGTGAAGCGCAACGCAGAGATTGGACTTTTTACGAAGCCGTCATTCTTGGACCTGGAAGCTCTCGGACATCCCTGCATATTTTTCTCTGAGTTTCGGTTTTTCTATCTTTCCGGTTGGGTTGCGCGGGACATCATCAAAGAAAACCTTTCTGGGCCTTTTGTACCGTGGCAGCTCTTCGCAGTAACCGAGAAGTTCTTCTTCGCTCATCTCCTGCTCCGGCTTGAGCTTGATCACTGCCGCCACAATTTCACCAAGCCGTTCATCAGGCAGACCGATCACCGCGGCGTCCTGGATCTTGGGGTTCTCCATGAGAAAATCTTCTATCTCCACGGGGAATATGTTCTCCCCGCCGGTGATGATGACGTCCTTTTTCCGGTCCACGAGCCAGATGAAGCCATCTTCATCCACCTTGGCCATGTCTCCTGTAAGGAGCCAGCCGTCGATGAGCGTTTCCTTTGTAGCCTCCGGGTTTTTGTAGTATTCCTTCATGACACCAGGGCCCTTCACCATGAGCTCTCCCACCTCGCCTTTAGGCACTTGGTTGAGGTTGCCATCCACGATCTTGTATTCCCAGTCAAAGCCGGGAACCCCTATGGCCCCTACCTTGTGGATATTTTCAATCCCCAGGTGAACGCAGCCCGGGCCGGTGGTCTCGCTCAGGCCGTAGTTGGTATCGTAATCGTGATGCGGAAAGACCTTCCTCCAGTTTTTTACGAGGCTCGGCGGTACCGGCTGCGCACCAATGTGCATCAATCGCCACTGGTCGAGGTCATAGTCGTCCAGGTTCACCTCTCCATTCTCAATAGCCACCAGGATATCTTGGGCCCATGGGACAAGGAGCCAGACGATGGTGGCCTTTTCTTCGGATACGGCTTCGAGTATCCACTGTGGCTTGATTCCTTTCAGGATTACAGCCTTGGCCCCAACGATGAAATTCCCGAACCAGTGCATCTTTGCGCCGGTGTGATAGAGGGGGGGGATGCAGACAAAGTTGTCGTGATGGGTCTGGTTGTGGTGGCGGTTTTCTATAATGCAGGCAAACTCAAGATTTCTATGCGTGAGAAGGATCGGCTTGGGCTTTCCAGTGGTGCCAGAGGTGAAGTAGAGGGCGGCCTCATCCATCAGCTCAACAGGTACCCTTGGGTCCGCGTTGGACCCTGCTTCCAGAAAAGTTTCGTAAGGCTCGGCATACTCCGGCTTCATTGAGGTTGGTCCTACAAAGATATAGTCCTTGATGGTTTCGAGGTCCTCTTTTATGGAATCGATGCGTTCAACAAACTCCTCTCCAAAAACCATGGCCTTGGCCTCTGCAATATCGGCGCAGTAACGGATATCTTGGGCCGTGAAGCGGAAATTCAGGGGCACGGCCCAGGCCCCTGTCCTAAGTATCCCGAAATAGAGGGGCAGCCACTCGAGGCAGTTCATCATGAGGTGAATCACTTTGTCACCTTTTTTTATCCCTTTGGCCAGCAAGGCGTTGGCAACCCGATTTGCTGTCTCGTCAAACTCTCTCCATGTGATCTCCACCCTCCTGTTCCTGGCAGGCTCCCTTTCGATCAGGGCGATCTCATCCCCGTACATCCTGGCGTTTCTGGCCAAAATTTCTGTGATGATCATGGCGATACTCCTGAAAAGGCTGAATTCCACCCTCACACACCCAATGCTGACAGGGCGTTCGGCATTGAGTAAAGCTATATTTTAGCTACAAAGTACCTGTAAGGGATATGCACTGGTCTTGTCAAGTGAAATTGGTTCATAGCAGGTAAGCAGGGCCATGAGGCTCTCTTTCAGCCGGTTGCAAGGGGGGGTATTTCTCTCTCCGCCTGCCTCGGGGACCAGCAACCAGAACTCAGAGTTTTTAATGGGAGCTGCTCTTAGAGTCGTGACTTGGCAATAGGGTAATAGGGGGATTCCGGATATTGTTCTACAAGCTGTTTGAGAAGTTCTTTTTCTTTTTCCGGGCGGTTCTCGAGCCTGTAGAGTCGGGCCAGGCTCATAAGGGCCATGTCCCTGAACGGATTATCCTGTAAGTGGATCAGAGGATTAAGGATATCCATGGCTGCCTTAAGGTCTCCTTTGGATTCATAACAGGCCCCTAGTGCCAGAAGGGTCAAGGATTCGTATTCCCGGTCGCCCGATACGTTTTCAAGAAATTCCCTGTACAGAGCGATGGCTTCGTCATACTTTTTCTCAGCAAATTTGCCGTATGCCACCTGGGGAATGGCCAGCCGGGCAGCCTTGGATAGGCCGTATTCCCGTCTTACCTTATCGAAGAGTTCTTCCGCCTTCTTCAGGTCCTGGGTGGTCATGTTGGGCCTTACCTTCTTCATCAGGGTATAATACGCCTCATTGTAAGCTGCCTGCCCCTTCCTGTTTACGTAGCGCATATAAGTGTTGAATCCGAGATAGGCAAGGATGATGAGGCAGACGGCCATCCCTGCATATTGAAATTGCTTTTGATGCGCTCTATAAAACTCAATCGCCCTGCTGGAAAAGGTCATGAATTCATCGGGTGATTTCAAAAGCTCCTTTCGGGTGGCCTTCTTTCTTGCCATGTGACTCCTTGTTGATCTCTGGATGTTTCGGGTAATAAACCGGTGAAACCTGTTAACAAAAGCTCCCGGTGCAGTCAAGCCAAAAAGGGGCGCGGTGCAAGGGAGATCGTTTAAAAATACTATACGATCCTATGAAAAGCTGTATACTTACCAGAGGCCGAGCAGGTCAGCCTCCTCCTGAGTTTTAGTCTCGCTTCTCTTTCTTCCTTGCCTGCTTTTGGAACAAGCACCTGGGCGGTGGGGGGGCGGCGCGATCAGTAGCTGGTGGCTGATGCAAAGGAGATGATGGATTGAGCTATCTTGATCGATTTCTGGACTTTATCAGTGCCCTTCCCGACACCCTGGTTTACTTCATGCTGGGGCTGAGCGCATTTGTGGAAAACGTATTTCCTCCCATCCCCGGGGATACCATTACGGCCTTCGGCGCCTTTTTGGTGGGGACGCAGAGGCTGAATTTCTTTGGGGTCTATCTTTCCACCACCTTTGGAAGCCTCGTAGGTTTCATGTTCCTTTTCTGGATTGGGGGGCTCCTTGGCAGGCGGTTTTTTGTGGAACGGGATTACCGTTTTTTCAGGGCTCGGGAGATAGAGAGGGCAGAGGCGTGGTTCAGGAGATTCGGCTACCTTCTCATATTGTCCAACCGCTTTTTCCCTGGTATCCGCTCCGTTATCTCCATTGCAGGCGGGATCTCCCGGTTAAAAGGGCTGCGTGTGGCTGGCCTGGCATTGGTGAGCGCAGGACTGTGGAACCTGATCTGGATCAGCGCGGGTTATGCCTTAGGGAGCAACTGGGAGACGGTGAGAGAACGGATGACATACATCTTGGTCCGCTATAACGCGGCCGTTATGGCAGTTTTGGGTGCAGTGATTCTTATTTTGGTGGTAAGGAAATATACTGCCAATAAGAGGAACCCATAGCGCTCAATCGTTGGCTTTCACGAGGCTTGGTCGTCTCCTTGCCCCTAATCCCTGTCTTCTGTCTCTTCAAGGATCCAGTCGAGGAAGGGCTGATACCCCCCGAGAACGGGCAGGCTCACTATGCAGGGCACCTCGTAGCTGTGCAGAGTCTTGACCCTTTCGACCAGATCCGAAACCAGTGATTCCTTTGTCTTGGCAATCAGGACGGCCTCCCTGTCATCCTGGATTTCTTCCTCCCACCAGTACATCGAATTCATCCCTTCGATGATATTGACACATGCGGCAAGGCGCTCTGCCACCAATATTCTGCCTATCTGTCTGGCCTCATCCGTGCTGCTTGCAGTGATATAGATGAATCGAACCTCCATATGACCCCCTTTTATATCTATGTGGATTGCGGTGTCTCAAAAAACGTCTCTTCCAGCTCCTCCCATTGTGAATCTTAGGTTTATGGAATTTTCGAATTCAGTCTGCTCAAATTGATTTTGGACAAAAGTGCCGGTTCATCCGGTTTTTGCGTGCTTTGACAGTTGATCTGTTATTCCCTTCTTAAAGCCATTTCCACAACAAGTACGCTTTAATCGGATAAACCAAAGTGCTTTATCACGATTACAATGGTTGCGGAATAACATCAAGGGCAAAGGATGCCGCCTCTGGTGGGAAGGACGGTTCGCGGATTCGATCCCGGAGTGTTGAAAGCGGGCTGGACAAAATATTTGATATTGAAAAGCAATTGTGATATTGAGCCCGCAGAGAGCATGTAATATTTTTCTCAAGCTCTTCAGAGTTTACATACAATTGCGGAATCAACTTTCAGGAAAGGAGATTTAAAATGACAGCCAAACTAATCAAAGGAACCGAGATCAGGGATCAAATCCTCAAGGAGATCGAGGAGGAGGTCAAGAAGATCAAAGAGGAGCATGGCGTGGTGCCCGGCCTGGTGACCATACTGGTGGGAGAGAATCCGGCGTCCGTGTCCTATGTGACCGCTAAGATCAAGACCGCCAAGGGCCTGGGTTTTAATGAAATTCAAGACAACCAACCGGAAGACATTTCCGAAGAGGACCTGCTGGCCCTCATAGACAAATACAACAAAGACGACTCCATTCATGGGATTTTGGTCCAGTTGCCGCTCCCCAAGCATATTGATGAGAAAAAAATACTCAATGCCATCGACCCGGACAAGGATGTCGACGGATTTCATCCCGTAAACGTGGGGCGTCTGATGATCGGTGGATCAGAAGTCAAGTTCCCTCCCTGCACCCCGGCCGGCATCCAGGAGATGATTGTGCGCTCGGGCGTGGAGACAAGCGGAGCCGAGGTTGTGGTGGTGGGCCGGTCCAACATCGTGGGAAAGCCGATCGCCAATATGATGCTCCAAAAGGCAGAAGGCGCCAATGCCACGGTGACAGTGGTTCATACCCGGACAAAGGACTTGGCTTCCCATTGCAAGAGGGCGGATATCCTGATCGTGGCAGCAGGCGTGCCTGGCCTGGTCAAGCCTGAATGGATCAAGCCGGGGGCCTGTGTGATTGATGTGGGTGTCAACCGGGTGGGAGAAAAGATCAGTGAAAAGACCGGCAAAAAGATCGCTATCCTCAAGGGTGATGTGGACTTTGATGCTGCAAAGGAAATTGCGGGATGGATCACTCCTGTGCCCGGGGGGGTCGGCCCCATGACCATCACCATGCTGATGAAGAACACCCTGAAATCCCTCAAGTTCAAGCTGGGTATTGCGTAAGTTCCGCCGTCAACTGATTCAAAAAACAGGGGATCGGGTTTCATTTCCCGATCCCCTGTGGTTTTGAGAGATGCGTCCCTTATGCTTACCGAAGCTCCTCCGAAACCTTCCGGGAGAACCAGAGAGCGGACACGCCGCACCGGGCATGACAGGCCCCGATTGGAGGGGCGCTAATGGGCTTCCTGTTCCTGGCCTGTGGAGAGTCTGGCAATAATCCTGGCGCACAATATTCCCATGACGATGATCATGCCGATCACGGGGAACCAGGAGTGAAACCATTGCCAGAGCAGACCGGAGAAAACAAAGGTGGGGATGATCATGACAATGCAGATGCCGATTTTTCTGGGGGTAGCCATGAAATGCCTCCTTCAAGGTACTCGTTATCGGTAGCCCGTTTCGGGGAACTCGAATCGGATTGGAAGCGCATTATAGGAAAACGGGGGCAGGGGGTCAAGGGTTTCGGCGCGAAAAATTGACTTGATTTGAAGGGATTGATTTAGTTAAATCTAAATAAAATCGAATCAGCCAGAATCGGGGCGTGGCGCAGTCTGGAAGCGCACCTGCTTTGGGAGCAGGGTGTCGGAGGTTCAAATCCTCTCGCCCCGACCAGCTCTTGCTTTAGGATGGCCCTCCTAATGAGGGCCTTTTCTTTTCATGAACTCGTTGACCAGCCTGACAATGACCTTGTCGGCATGATTGAGGAGGTTGACAGGGAAACCTCCTTGTTTGGATTTGAAATGTTGCAATTTCTTCTTAACAGGAGATTATATAGGATTGTCCGTTCGCAGTAACAACTGTTCATCTTGCGGGTTAAAGTCCCGTCCGGGGA
>JAOZOW010000104.1 GCA_029933075.1 Deltaproteobacteria bacterium
TAAATTTCCTTAACATTTTTTCCTCCCTAAAAAGTTAGTGTTTGCCTTTGATCATGATCAAAACCAACTTAACTTACTAACCTGTCCTTCTTCACCTCCTTTCTTACGCGGTTCTTTTAAACAATTAATTATATCATTGCCCAATTTATATACAATTTCCATGCCATCCTTACCAACCCGTCTCCAATTTTTCAATCTTATAGAGAATAACTTTACTTATTCACAACTTACATGGGGGCTCTCTCTATTGGCTTACAAATACCTGTGATTATCTGCTTGTCTACAGGTGATAAATATCTGACAGGGGGTCATTCTCACCCAGAAAAGGGGAATTTTCACCCTAAAGTTAATGGCCAAATAAGCGGCACAAGGCCAAAGTGAGCGTCAAAAGTTGAACTTCTTTAAGCGATATTTCAAGGAATCGGAGGAAATTCCTAACAACCTGGCAGCCCTCTGCTTTGATCCGTGTGCCATTTCCAGCGCCTTCAGGATATAATCCTTCTCGATCTCGGCGAGGTTGCTGTCAAGATCGATTCCGTCAGGCCCAAGGTCGAGGCGCCGCCGGCCTTTTCCCTCGGGCATCCGTCTGAAGTTGGAAAGCGTGAGGCTGTCAGGCAGAACAATATTCGAGGTCTCAAGTGCAACGCTCCGCTCTATAATGTTTTCAAGCTCCCTGACGTTCCCCGGGAAAGAATACTGGGAGAGGATGTCCATGGCGTATGCGGAAATCTTCTTTATCTCCTTTCCCAGCTCTTCAGCATATTTTTTCAGAAAATGCTGGGCCAGCAGGGGCAAGTCACCCTGCCTATCCCTCAGGGGCGGGATGGCAATATGGATGACATTTATCCTGAAAAAAAGGTCTTCCCTGAAATTTTTCTCAATAACCTCTTTTTCCAGGTCCTTGTTCGTGGCGGATATGAACCTCACATCCACATTCTTTTCCTCTGTGCCCCCTACCGCAGTGAATGTCCTTTCCTGTATTACCCTCAGGAGCTTGACCTGGATGGCCGGGGTCAGCTCACCAACTTCATCAAGGAACACCGTTCCCCCATCGGCTGCATCGAAAAGCCCTTCCTTGTCCGCAATCGCTCCGGTAAATGCCCCCTTTTTGTAACCAAAAAGCTCGCTTTCGATCAGGTTTTCCGGAATTCCAGCGCAATTGATAACAACGAAGGGTTTCTCACGCCTGGGACTCAAACCGTGGATGGCCCTCGCCACGAGTTCCTTGCCGGTACCGCTCTCCCCTGAAATAAGGACATTGGTTCTGGTTCCCGCAGCCCGCTTAATCAGCTCATAGATCTTCTTCATCTGAGGGCTTTCCCCCACAAGACACTCGAAATGATAGCGGCTCTTCTTATCTTCCTCTCCGCTCGATTCTTCCCGCTTTGCGGATCTGATGGCCTCGCGGACGATCTTCTTAAACTCCCTTACCTTGAACGGCTTAGGGATGTAATCATATGCCCCCTCCTTCATGGCCTCCACTGCCGTGCTCGCAGTGGCAAATGCAGAAATCAGTATGACCCTCGCATCGGGCCGGACTTCCTTGCTCTTCTTCAGCACCCCGATGCCATCCACCTTCTCCATTCGGATATCGGTAATGACCAGATCGAAGTCCTGCTCGTCAAGCATACGACAAGCCGTCTCTCCATCCTCTGCAAGGGCAACCTGATAGCCCTCCTGGGTCAGCATGATCTCCAAAAACTCCCGCATGCTCGTTTCATCATCGACTACCAGGATGCTATGTTTTTCTTTCCCAGACAATCCGCCCTCCCACTATGGTCAGGTCATTTCTCCCTTTCAGCGCCTTACCTATAAATGGAGAATTCTTGCTCTTCGACTGGATATCTTCTTCACGGAGCACATACTCGCATTCCGGATCAATAATCGCAAGGTCGGCCACCGAGCCTATAGTGAGGCTGCCGCCCGGAACTCCCAGGATGGAAGCCGGGTTCCAGGTGAGTTTTTTTATGGCATCAGGCAAACTGAGTGTTTTTCCTCTTACAAGCTCAAGGGTTAGGGGCAGTGCAGTCTCCAGACCGATCATACCAAAAGCTGCCCGCTCAAACTCCAGATCCTTTTCAAGTGAGCTGTGGGGTGCGTGGTCCGTTGCAATGGCGTCGATCACGCCCTCTGCAAGCCCCGCCTTGATCGCTTCTACATCTTCCGGGGTCCTCAAGGGGGGGTTTACCTTTGTGCGGGTATCATATCCCACGACCGCTCTGTGATCCATGCTGAAATAATGGGGCGCTGTCTCAGCGGTCACGGAAAGGCCCTCCTCCTTGGCCCTTCTTATGAGTTCCACCGATCCAGCGGTGCTGACATGGGCGATATGGACCGGGCACCCGGTCAACCGGGCAAGGCATATATCCCTGTAAACCATAATCTCTTCACTGGCAGCCGGAATTCCGGGCAGTCCGATTCGGGTGGAGACGCTCCCTTCATGCATCGCCCCGCCTTCTGAGAGGCTTCGGTCTTCCGAATGGGAAATGATTGCCATGCCATGATAATGGGCATATTCCAGGGCACGTCTCATCAGCTCGCTGCTGGTCACAGGCCACCCATCATCTGACAAGGCCACTGCCCCCGCTTCCTTCAAATCCCCGAACTCGGTAAGTCTCTCTCCCTTCTGACCTACCGTAATGGCGGCAACGGGGTAGATCCTGCAACGATCGGCCCTCTTTGCCTGTTCCAATATGAATTCCGTTACCGAACGGCAGTCATTCGGCGGCATTGTATTGGGCATGCAGGCAAGAGCTGTGAAACCACCTGCTACTCCCGCCATTCCACCGGTTGCCACTGTTTCCTTGTATTCATACCCCGGTTCCCTCAAATGGGTGTGCATGTCCACCAGCCCTGGCACAATGAGCTTACCCGATGCATCGATCTCCCTGAACTTGCCTCTCTCCCCTTTAAACACACCGGGAGGCAATATCTCGGCTACCTTGCCCCTCTCAATAATCACATCCGACTTTTTCGAGGTTCCTTTCACCGGATCTACAACGGTCCCGGATTTAATCCAAATTTTCACGCCTTTGTCCCTCCAATTAATAAATAAAGCACAGCCATACGGACGGCGACGCCGTTGGCTACCTGGTCCAGAATAACGGAGCGGGGTCCATCGGCAACACTCGAAGCAATCTCCACCCCACGGTTTATGGGGCCTGGATGCATAACCAGGGCATCCTTTTTGGCGGTTTTCAACAAATCCTCCGTGAGCCCGAAATAAGTGGCATATTCCCTGAGCCCAGGGAAGAGTACCTGGCTTTGCCTTTCGAGCTGGATTCGTAGCATCATGACCACGTCCTTCCCCTTGACCGCCTCCGCAGGATTATTAACAACCTCGACACCAAGCTCCCCGATACCTACCGGCATCATGGTAGGCGGTCCGGAGACAGTCACCTCCGCACCCATCTTATTGAAGCCAATGATATTGGAACGTGCTACTCGGCTATGCGAAATATCCCCTATTATCGCTATCTTGAGGCCCTCAATTCTCCCTCTCTTCTCACGGATCGTGAACAGGTCGAGCAGGGCCTGCGTGGGGTGTTCATTGATGCCGTCCCCGGCATTGATGATACTGGCCTCCACATGTTGGGCCAGCAAATGTGGTGCGCCGCTGGCAGAATGCCTGATAATGATAATGTCAGGATTCATGGCCTGGAGGTTTCGGGCGGTGTCGATGAGTGTCTCCCCTTTGACCATACTACTGGTCGAAGCGGATAGGCTCACCGTATCGGCGCTGAGTCTTTTGGCGGCCATCTCAAAAGAAGTCCGCGTCCTTGTACTGGGCTCATAAAAGAAATTCACGATGCTTTTACCTCTCAACGTAGGCACCTTTTTGATGTCCCTGCTGGATATTTCCTTCAAGGACTCAGCTGTGTCCAGGATCAGTTCAATGTCGGCCACTGAAAGCTGGCTCATGCCCAGCAAGTCTTTATGCTCGAACTTTTTCACATGAGGCTCCTGTCAAAAAAAACCTCCTTACCAACGGGATGGCAAGGAGGTTCTGGTTGTTGCTCCCACATCTTATCATCGTTTTAAGAGACGTTTGAGGTTGACACCTGTTTTTTGTACCCATAAATAAGATTTAATAGGAAAAAACACAACCCCCAAGATAATCTATTCTCATCTTTGGATTAAACTCTGTCACTCACTGCTTTTCTTCTCGGAATCGGCCCTCTCCTTTGCATTGGGTTCTTCTTTCTTTTGCCCGGGTTCCATAGGCTCCTCATTGGTGGATGTGTCGCCCAATTCCTCCTCAGCAGGCTTCCCTTCCGTAACTTCCCCTTTGGGGGGTTTAGACTCTCGAGCCGTTGGAGCCTTCGGCATCTTCACCTTCTTCTTGCGTCGCTTCTTCCGTTCATCGGCCGTCAGGAGCTGCACGATGGATATGGGGGCGCCATCCCCTTTCCTGTTTCCCTTCTTTACGATCCTCAGATATCCTCCCTGTCGGTCCATAAAACGGTCTTTTAGTACATCAAACAGCCTGTGAGTGACCGCTTTATCCTGAATATAGGCAAGCGCCTGGCGTCTCGCATGAAGATCGCCCCTTTTGGCAAGCGTGATGAGTTTCTCAGCAACAGGACGCAGGGCTTTGGCTTTGGCGTCAGTGGTCTCAATCTGCTCATATTTGAACAGCGAGGTTACCATATTCCTGAGCAACGCCCTCCTATGGCTGGTATTGCGGCTAAGTTGTTTCCCGGCTTTTCTGTGTCTCATCCCTCTGTCCCCTCTCTCTCCTCAGCTTCTTCCTTCATATCTGCAGGGGGGAAATTATCCAATTTCATTCCCAGGGAAAGTCCCATACTCTCAAGGATGGACTTGATTTCATTAAGAGATTTCCGCCCGAAATTTTTAGTTTTCAGCATCTCGGCTTCCGTCTTCTGGACCAGTTCACCTATCAATGTAATATTGGCGTTTTTCAAGCAATTTGCTGATCGGACGGACAGTTCAAGCTCAGATACTGGTCTGAATAGATTCTCATTGAGTTTTTCTTCCTTTTCCTCTTCTTCCTCTTCAAGAGGTTCAGGCTCTTCTTCAAAGTTGATGAACGGATTCATCTGTTCTTTCAGTATCTTCGCAGCATACGCAACCGCATCCTCTGGCAGGACGCTCCCGTCAGTCCATACTTCCAGGGTGAGCTTATCGTAGTCGGTGATCTGGCCGACCCTCGCATTTGTCACCACATAATTCACTTTTTCGATGGGTGAAAATATGGCATCCATCGGGATCACACCAATGGGTTGGTCTTTCGACTTATTCTTCTCGGCCGGCACATACCCCTTTCCGGTCTTGACCACCATCTCCATATGGAGCTTGGCCTCTTCGTTCAAAGTGGCTATGTGCTGATCAGGGTTCAGAATTTCGACGAGGCCATGGGTATCAATGTCACCAGCTGTCACCTTCCCCTCTCCCTCTCGAGACAGATGGACCACTGCCTCCTCCCCCTCAATCATTTTCAGCTTGATTTCCTTAAGGTTCAAGATGATGTCGGTGACATCTTCCAAGACACCCGGGATCGTTGAAAATTCGTGCAACACGCCGTCGAACTTGACCGAAACGATGGCTGCGCCCTGCAGTGATGAAAGAAGGACACGCCGCAACGAATTCCCGATCGTGATCCCAAACCCTCTTTCGAGGGGTTCACATACGAATTTTCCATAGGAATTCGTATAACTGCCCTGATCAATTTCGATCCGCTTAGGCTTGATCAATTCCCGCCAGTTCTTGGCTTTTAGATCTCTCAAAAGGCCCTCTCCTGTAACTTAGTTAATGTATAAAACCGAAGCCCTATTCCCTTGCCATAAACAGGCTAAAATGGCCTGCGGGCGAACCGGCCGCCGTCACCCTATTTGGAATACAGCTCTATGATGAGCTGTTCCTGAATAGGCATGGTAAGGTCTTCCCTGTTAGGAAGGCTCTTTACTGTGCCCTTAAACTTGCTGCTATCCACCTCGAGCCAGTTGGGTATGCCCCTGCGGACTACCGTTCCCATGGCTTCCAGGATCTGGGGCACCTTCCGACTCTTCTCTCGCAATTCGATCTCATCCCCCGGCTTTACAAGGTATGATGGGATATTGACCTTTCTCTTGTTCACCAGGAAATGATTATGCCTGACCAGCTGCCTTGCCTGGTTTCTGGAGGAGGCAAACCCCATTCTGTAAACAATATTGTCCAGTCGCGATTCAAGAAAAATCAACAGATTGGTCCCTGTTACGCCTCTCTTTCTTTCAGCCCGCTCGTAGTAACTCTTAAACTGTTTTTCCAGAACACCATATATCCTTTTGACCTTCTGCTTTTCACGCAACTGTATCCTGTAATCTGAATACTTTCCCCCACGGCCTCGCCTCTGGCCGTGCTGCCCAGGAACATAAGGCCTCCTCTCAAAAGCGCATTTATCGCCGTAGCATCGGTCACCCTTCAGGAACAGTTTCAAGTTCTCCCGCCGGCATAACCTGCATGATGAACCGGTATATCTGGCCAAGACAGCCCCTCCTGCTATTTATGGTTTCTCCGTATAGATCCGCACTGCCACCCTATTGCTCAGCTCAAACAGTTAAACCCTTCTTCTCTTGGGCGGGCGGCAGCCATTATGGGGTATTGGCGTCACATCACGAATTACACTTACGCTGAATCCTTCTATTTGCAGGGCACGCAGCGCGGCCTCCCTGCCAACACCTGGGCCTTTTATTCTCACCTCGGCTGTCTGCATCCCTTGCTCCATCGCCTGCTTTATAGCATCTTTCGCGGCCAATTGAGCGGCAAACGGTGTACTCTTTCGTGAACCTTTAAATCCCACTCTGCCTGCGCTCGACTGGGCAATCACGTTGCCCTCGGGGTCGGTCACAGTCACAATTGTGTTATTGAATGTGGATTGTATATGCACGATCCCGTTAGGGACGTTCTTCTTTTCTTTCCTTGCTCTGGATCTTCTTCTCACGGGTCTCGCCATTGTGTTCCTCAATTCCCTTTACTTTTTCCTTTTTCCCATCACGGCCCTGCGGGGTCCTTTCCTTGTCCTCGCATTGGTGCTGGTCCTCTGTCCTCTCACAGGAAGCCCCCGCCGGTGCCTCAAGCCCCGATAGGCGCCCAGATCCATCAGTCGCTTTATATTCATGGACACCTCTCGTCTGAGATCACCCTCCACCTTGTGCTTTTCATCGATGATTTTGCGTATTCTGGTAATCTGTTCATCGGTAAGGTCATCCGATTTGGTATCCCAATCTATCCCCGCCTCATCCAGTATACTCTGAGATGTGCTCCTGCCTATCCCGTAGATATAGGTCAGGGCGATCTCCATCCTTTTTCTCCTGGGCAAATCAACTCCTGCAATTCTGGCCAATCTGCAACTCCTTTTTCTTTGGCGTTCTTCTCCCGCGCCGCATCCTGAGGGCTAACCCTGCCTCTGCTTATGACGTGGATTCTCACAGATCACCCGAACGATTCCTTTCCTCCGGATGATTTTGCATTTATTGCACATTTTTTTAACTGACGGTCTCACTTTCATAATCCCGAACCTCTGCCACCCCACTCTATTGCATTGTGCTACTTAGTTTCCATCCATAAATGGCTCTTTTTCACAATCTCGGCGTCAATCTGCGGGA